>QJYE01000181.1 GCA_003235785.1 Nitrospirota bacterium | reverse complement strand
ATGCAGAATTATAAAACGTTAATTTCCCAGGCGAAACTTTTGCTTGACTTCTTTTCCATTAGAGCTATTTTTATCCTCCCCAAAAGTACGACGTCTTCGTGATGGCCTCCGGGGGTATTGTCGCAAGGTTATATGTTGTGCCTAGCCCTCATGGAGGGTCTATATGGCGCGACTCGTGACACAGATCCCCTTTTTTCCCTGGCAAACTTCCGTCGCACCTCCATGCCACATTCGGTCTGATCGCTGCATTCCCTATCATCAAATTGCCACCGAACTGTCATTCCCAATCGGATGGGCGTTGCATTGAAACCGGGTATTTTCGACCTGCACGCGGTCGTGGGAAAGGAGGTGGCGTGCGAACCTGCAATGAATCGATCGACCTTCTATTGGCAACCCTCACCCGACCGATTCCCCAGGAGGAGGAGAGCTGAAATGAGGAAAAAATCAATTCTGAAAATACTTCTCGTTCTTTCCATATCAATCACATGCCTATTGACGTTGACAGGAAACGGAATATGCATTGACAAAACAAAGATCGACCTCTCCGAATATCGAGGACTTACGAGCAGAACCTTCACCGCATACAAGTATGCCTTCGGTGGGCTTAACATGGGTACGCTGCAACTTGTTATTGCCCCCAGGGATTTTGGATTCAACATGGAGTGGAATGAAGTGTACGACGACGGAACAGCCCAGTTTCTGGCATTCGATTACGAGGACACGGCCCAAGGATCGTTTGAACGAAATACCATCCGTTATGAGGTCATACCCAACTGGCCAAACCCCCCTACGAAGGGGGCCGAAAATTACAGAGCGAATTATCGCGATCCCGCCATCCCTGGGGTTGCGGGAACCCGGCATCCGGTCCTGGTCTTCCCCTATCTCTCCGTGGCAGTTGGATATATGTGGGGGGATGCATTTATCGAGAAAAAAAGCAGAGAGGACGTGAATTTTCCCAGAGTATACCAATATGCGATCCTTGGCCTGGAGGATGTGACGATTGATGATGCCGACGGAACAACATTCACCGATTGCGTCAAGATTGCTCGTTTCCGTGGAAATCAGTCGCACCGGATCGCATGGTACGCCAAGGGAATCGGTTTGGTAAAAATGATCTATGCTCAGGATGAGCATCCTTTCGCGGGCATTCAAGGATACAATCGAGCTTTTGTATTGCGATCCTTGGATAATTAAAAGGTTTCTCTTTAGACACGCATCTGTTCCGGACATTCGGTCGACTGGAAAATAGCGATGGGAAAAGGACGGGGCTATCCGGCCCCGTCCTGTATTGATGATGGATATGGAATTGTCCCTTCTGCCATGGGTGAATGGAGCTTAGAAGGTGATCTCTCCCTGACCGGCCCCCTCAGATCTGTCCAGGGTGTGGTAATGGTTTTCAGACCGATTCGAGGAGGAGGCCGGCATGCCGAAGAAGCGTTATCGTCCCGAAGAGATCATCTCCAAACTGCGGGAAGCGGACGCCCTGATCAGCCAGGGGAAGAAGGTAGTCGAGGTCATCAAGAGCCTCGGGA
>QJYE01000029.1 GCA_003235785.1 Nitrospirota bacterium | reverse complement strand
CCACCGTCTCGAGTTAATCACAACAACGCCTTTAGGGCCATTTCTCTATAGGCAAACACCGTTCGCCTTTTTCCACCACGTGAAAACAAGGCCCTCACAAGAGAATCCGTTTTCTCAAAAACATACGGTCATTACTAAAAACTGAACTAGGTGAGAAAATTCTTGATCACGGATGAAAAGATTAGGGCAGGGAAGAAAGATTCGGAAGAGGTTCTATCTTAGACGACGCAGATTCGTGAGCATGTTCATGTGTATGGCAACCTAAGTGATGACAAAGGCGTCGATTCCAAAATCCTGCCCAGGCAATTAAGGAAGCCCCAAGGACATCAAGCGTTATTTCAGTCCCACTCCCCGAGTCTACCCAGAGATGGGACACAGTCAATACAAAAAGCCCCAAGACGGTCAGAGCTGCCGGGCGAATATCCCGATGACGAGGATATGTGGCCAAGACGCCAAATCCTGCTAGAAGAGCAATTACCCCTAAAAAAACCCATTCGGTAGTGTCCGCCCAAAAGACTCCCAAAACACCATCAAGGCCATCCCAGGAATGGGCCGCAATAACCGGAAGGGCCAGTAAGGCCAAGGGCGTTACCGCACAATGGACGGCACAAATAAGGGAGGCAATTGATCCGGCTTTAGAGAGTTTGGGCCCAAAAGTACTCATATGCTGACTTTCTTGCGTTATTGGCACTTAGGGCAAAAGCCCGTGAATTCTAAGGTATGATCTCCAACAACAAACTGCGTACGCTTTTCAATCAACTTGGTAAGCTTCTTTAACGGACAGAGCAGTAAATCCACAATGCGCCCACAAACCTGACACCGAATATGATGATGATGCGTTCGCCCCTCTTTTAACTCATACCGAGATTGGCCTTCTTGATACAGATCCAATTGAACCACAAGACCAAGCTCCTTCAGGACATTCACCGTTCGGTAAACCGTGACTAAATCAATTGCGACGTGCTCTTCCTGCAATTGCGCAAAAATTTCAGATGCACTCAATGGTTGATGTGTGCGTTCCAATAGCGCTAATACCGCTTTTCGGGTACGAGTCATCCGCCGACCCGTCGCCTGTAACCCTTCTTTTATTGAGGTCTCCAGCATTAGCGCAATATTCTCTCTTTATACATCAAGGAAAAATGAAATTTATTGCAAATCCATTGCAAAAGCAAGATATCTTGGACCTGATAGAATTGTCAATATCATTCCGCTCTTCTTCCTGAGCTATTCCAAGAAATAATCCCACTCTGCATAACGAAACCTATTCTCAGGAGCGAACATCCGCAGAATTCTCACAAGACACTTTCACTAATAATACACCCTGAAAAGTTATCTTATGGCGGAAAAAAAGGAACAAAGCTATATTCTGAAACTTGAGGAAGAAACTTGGCAAAATCTCAGAAAATTTCAGTTTTAATGAAAAAGTTCAAGAAATCTTGGCTGGAAATTTCGGATAGAACGAAGGGTCGAATTTTTATGCCGCAGAAGGGAGAAGATGATGATGGTGAGAGAAGATCAAATTTCTCTTTGAG
>QJYE01000453.1 GCA_003235785.1 Nitrospirota bacterium | reverse complement strand
GAAGTATGTCATGAGCCTTTCGAAGCGTCCCGTCCAGTCTTGTCCTGAGCTTTGCCGGGGGGAAGGCTGCACCTGGCCCTGGCGTCCCGGAGTGCGCGACCCTTGTTTTGGCAAACCGAGCCTACATTCCGTAGGTGACTACGATAAAATGGCGAAAATGCCGCTAGCAGTTTTTTACAATATCCCTTAATTGGCAAAAAAATGTTTTCCGTTCTACAATGGAAATAGAGGGATGGGTCAGGAATATAGGTATTTCAAAATACAATTCGGAAGAAGGCAAGAAGTCAGTCGTTTGAAATCATTCTTTATCAAAAAGGAGGCATCATGGATTCAGATACGCGTGTGATTCTTTGTGGAGGGTTAGCCCTGTTCACCGGTATTCTCTTAGGCACGGGGTTAGGATTATTAATGGCACCGCAAACAGGAAGAAGAACCCGCCGGCAAATCAAAAACTACTTGTATGACACCGGCGATCGCATGAATGATTTTGCGGACGAGACCAAGGACCGGATGTCCGAATTTGTGGACAAAGGCAAGCGGTTCGTCGAAGACTGCATTTAATCTTCAGTATTGCGAATATGCTGAAGGGGGGCTGCCCACGCTATTCAAACGGCGGGTTCCCCCACCTCTAAAGGGGTCAGACTCGAATTAATCGCTTCACTTTCTGCCTGTTAACTGCAAAAAACCCATGTATCACGACGCCCTCCAAATTCATGAAACGGATTTTTCCCTGAGCGCCTCCTTCACAGAAGTATTTGAAAAATGTGCAGTATTCGTCCCGGCTGTAAAAGCAGGAAGGGTCGCTTACCCGCACCGAACGCTAAAGAATTTCTACCAGGAAATAGTCCTCAGAATTTTTGCTCAAAAGTCAATTGCCAGGGAGATTAGCTCGATTTTTTGCTCACCTGTTTTAAGTCTCGCAATCGCATGAGGGCCATGGCTCGGGCTTCCAATGCATAAACCTTTCCGCCCCGCCATGTTTTCGAATTCTTTTTATGGTCCATCTTGGCCGTATCAAACACCCATTGCCACGCCACGCCTTTCTTATGCGCAGGTAAAGTAAAGGGCACGGCCTCATGATAGGCATTCAAGAGCAGTAAAAAGGAGTCATCGATAATCGGATTGCCTAGTTCATCCATTTCCTCAATGGCATCCCCAGCTAATCGAATTCCCAGCGTCAGCAGGCCTCTATCCCAATCCTTATCGGTCATTTCCTTCCCGTTGCTGGAAAACCAGGCAATGTCTTTGACCTCAGAGTCTTTAATTTGTTTTCCCTGAAAAAAACGGCGACGATGAAAAACGGGATGCTCTTTTTTAATAGCAATCAGTTGTTTGACAAACTCGAGCAGTTCCAACTGCGTCTTATTTATATTCCAGTCAAACCAACTGATAGCGTTGTCCTGACAATAGGCATTATTGTTTCCCCCTTGTGTTCGCCCGATTTCATCCCCACCGCACATCATGGGGACGCCCTGGGAAAGCAAAAGGGTCGCAAAGAAATTTCGTTTTTGCCGTTCACGAAGCTGTAGAATGGCCGGATCGTCCGTCGGGCCTTCGACTCCACAATTCCAGCTTTCATTGTCATCGGTTCCGTCTCGATTGCCTTCATGATTGGCTTCGTTATGCTTTTGGTCATAGGAGACCAAATCATTGAGTGTAAATCCGTCATGCGCAGTCACAAAATTGATACTGGCATACGGCTGGCGTCCGCTTTGGCCATAGAGATCGCTGCTCCCGGCCAATCGGGAAGCAAATTCGCCCAACAATCCGTTATCCCCCTTCCAATAGCGCCGCACCACATCACGATATTTTCCATTCCATTCCGCCCATCCCGGCGGAAAATTCCCGACTTGATAGCCGCCTTCGCCCAAATCCCATGGTTCGGCAATCAATTTCACCTGTGACAAAATGGGGTCTTGATGAATGATATCGAAGAAGGCACTCAATCGATCTACATCATGCAATTCACGCGCAAGCGCGGAAGCGAGATCAAAACGAAAGCCATCCACGTGCATGTCACACACCCAATATCGCAAGCTATCCATGATCATTTGTAACGTCCGTGGATGCCGGACATTCAAGGTATTGCCACATCCGGTGTAATCCATGTAATACCGGGGATTATCCGGTGATAGTCGATAATAGGCGGCATTATCAATGCCCCGGAAAGACAGGGTCGGCCCCAGATGATTCCCTTCTCCGGTATGGTTGTACACCACATCCAGGATGACTTCGATGCCCGCACTATGCAGGGTTTTGACCATCGTCTTGAACTCATACACCTTGCGTCCCTCACGAGGAAACGCAGAATACCGAATATCCGGCGCAAAATACCCGATGGAATTGTATCCCCAATAATTGGTCAATCCCTTATCCATCAGAAACTGGTCATTTAAAAAATGATGAACCGGAAGAAGCTCAACAGCGGTCACGCCCAACGATTGAAGATAGGCAATGATGGGGGGAGAGGCCAGCCCTTCATAGGTTCCCCGAAGAGGCTTCGGTACCTCCGGATGGTTCATCGTAAACCCTTTGACATGCACTTCATAAATGACCGTCTGCGACCAGGGAATTTGTAGCAACCGGTCGTGGCCCCAAGAAAACGCTTGATCCACCACCACGCCCTTTGGCACATTGGCCGCATTATTCCGGTCATCCATGAAGAGATCTTCTTGGGCCTGCCCGATCCGATACCCGAACATGGCGTCCGACCACTTCACAATCCCGGTGAAAGCCTTGGCGTAGGGATCGATTAATAACTTCGAGGGATTAAATCGATGGCCGGCAGGAGGATCATACGGCCCATGAACTCGATAACCATACAATTGTCCCGGTCGCACTTCGGGAAGATAGACATGCCACACCTGATCGGTACATTCCACAAGGGGCAAACGTAGATGCTCACGCTCTTGATCCTCCACATCAAACAAACATAAATCTACCCCGGTGGCATTTTCAGAAAAAATGGCAAAATTGACTCCTTCACCGTCCCATGTTGCCCCCAGGGGATAAGGACGTCCAGGTCGTTGTCTCATGAGTACCTCTTTATCACAGTCATTGACAGTTTTGGTTATCGGAATACGGTGGGCTCAAAAGGTTGATACCAGGGAAACACGGAAGAAGTTGTCTGCATGCTTAAGGTACCAGGAAGCTCGGGTACTGGGAAGTCCAGGCAATTTTTTTCTTCTGCCATGGCAATTTTAATGTCACCAAAGCCATGATTATGCTAGAGTCGACTCAACATTCAACATGACGTTGGATACAAAGATAATGCAGGTAGTCAACGTCACTTGACTGGCATGCATTCCCCTGTAACCGTAAATATATTATGCCCCGCCAAAAGATAAAACCCGCTATTCCGGAACAGCCTAACATGCCAATAGGCGCACTCGTGACTGGTCCTCAACAAGTCACGTTTCGCACATGGGCACCATGGGCGAAAACTCTCTCCGTTGAAATTTTGAGCCCACAACCTGAAACCGTTCCCATGGAACCTCGTCCCTTTGGCTATTGGGAAGCAACGATCTCAAATATTGTGAGCGGAGCACGATATCAATATGTCCTGCATGATAAATTAAAACGCCCGGATCCCGCCTCACGCTTTCAACCGGATGGG
Source organism: Nitrospirota bacterium (assembly GCA_003235785.1). Taxonomy (GTDB): domain Bacteria; phylum Nitrospirota; class Nitrospiria; order Nitrospirales; family UBA8639; genus Nitrospira_E. Next base: position 1,538 of record QJYE01000453.1, on the reverse strand, counting down.
GTACATGGCCCATCCCAAGTCATTGACCCGGCGTCTTTTCGGTGGACCGACCAACAATGGAAAGGCCTGCCGCTTCAGGATTACATCATCTATGAACTCCATCCCGGGACGTTTACACAAGCCGGCACCTTTGAGGCCATCATTCCCTTCCTGACCCATCTACGTGACGAAGTCGGCATCACGGCCATTGAGCTTATGCCCGTCGCACAATTCCCTGGAACCCGAAACTGGGGGTACGATGGTACCTATCTTTATGCTCCCCACAATTCCTACGGGGGACCAACCGGCCTTCACCGATTAATCGATGCCTGTCATGCCACGGGGCTGGCCGTCATCTTGGATGTGGTCTATAACCATCTGGGGCCCGAAGGTAATTATTGGGGAAACTTTGGCCCATTCTTCACTGACCATTACCGCACACCCTGGGGAAGCGCCGTCAATTTTGATGGCCCCCATAGCGATGCCGTCCGTGAGATCATCATTCAAAATGCGGTGTATTGGACCAGGGACTTCCATTTCGATGCCCTGCGACTGGATGCCATCCATGGGATTTTTGATGTCAGTGTTAGCCATATCCTGAAAGACATTCGTGAGGCGGTCCAGGCCGCAGCCAAACAGGACGGCCGGTCGGTGTGGGTCATCGCAGAAAGTGATTTGAACGACGTCAAACTCATCGCCCCCCCCTCAAAAGGAGGCTATGGTCTGGACGGACAATGGAACGATGATTTCCACCATGCCCTCCATGCACTCGTGACAGGAGAACGGCAAGGCTACTACCAGGACTTCGGCACGTTGGATCATGTCGCGACTGCCTTCCGCAAACATTTTGTCTACTCAGGCCAATACTCCCACCACCGCCATCGCAAACATGGAAATTCCGCCGCCCAATATTTGCCGTCACAATTTGTCGTATTTGCCCAAAATCATGATCAGGTGGGCAATCGCGCTCAAGGCGACCGGCTCTCAACGCTGATTCCCCATGCGGCCCAACAAGTTCTGACCGCTTCAGTACTCCTTTCGCCCTTCATCCCACTACTTTTTATGGGAGAAGAATATGGAGAGCGTTCACCGTTTCATTATTTCATCGACCATGGGGATCAAGGACTGGTCGAAGCCGTTCGCAAAGGCCGATTGGCCGAATTCAAACCCTTCGGGTGGAAAAAAATTTCCGATCCCTATGCCGAGGCCACCTTTGAAAGCTCCAGATTAACCCCACTGAGTGCTCATGACGTCTCACAACAACACATGGCCGCTTGGACCAAGCAACTCATCGCCCTCCGAAAACATCACGCCTCTCTCGGGATCGGCGCGAAGGGGCATCAGCTTCGAGTCTGGGAAAATCCCCAAAAAACGGTGTTAACCGTGTACCGAAAAAATCCTGGAGAGGAAGCCATGTTGCTCATTCTCGGCTTTAACGACCACCCCACCACTCTCACCATATCCCAACCCAAAAGCCAATGGAGTCTTCTGTTAGATAACACGCAACCTGAATATGCCGAACCGGATGGTATTGCTTCCTCAACAGCTCCCCTTACTTT
>QJYE01000534.1 GCA_003235785.1 Nitrospirota bacterium | reverse complement strand
TGACACGTTAAAATCGACAGGGGAGCATTTGGCCATCCGATCATGAAATGTGCTGCGGGCAAGTTCTCGTTTGACGGCTTCAGGTACGACTTCACTGAGGGTGGACTTCGTCGCTTCGCGCAACGGCGTAATTGTTGGTGAAATGATTGTGGAATATTTTTGACTAGTAGGTTTGCCATTTAACAAAAGTGGCATGCTTGGGGGGCATGCTGTCAATTGCGGATTGAGGAGGGAATTACTTTTGGAGGAGTCCACGACCGGCTTGCATGATGGCTTCCAGTCGGTCTGGAGTCTTGGCTTCCCCATAACACCGCACGATCGGTTCTGTGCCTGATGGTCGTATCAGAAACCACCCGCCATCGGGTAATACCAGTTTACATCCATCCATCTTGTTGACCTGCACCACTTCACTTCCGGCAAAAGTGCCTGGGGGGTGCTCCACCACCTGTTTCACTTGGGCTTGCATGGATTCGCTGATGATCAAGTCCATCCGTCTGTTGTAGAAGGTTCCAATTCGTTCGAAAAGATCGGCCAAGAGCTCCTTGATAGTTTTGCCGGTAAAGGCGACCATTTCGGCGACTAAGGCCCCTGCCAATATCCCATCTTTTTCTGGTACATGGCCTTTGATCGATAAGCCGGCGCTTTCTTCTCCGCCAAACTCGACTTCGCCTTTGGCCAAGAGTTCTCCGATGTATTTGAACCCCACAGGCGTTTCATGCACCGACAAGCCATGATGTGCTGCCACAGCATCGATCAGATGTGTGGTGGCCACTGAACGGGCAACGGCTCCAGTCCATTGGCGGCTTTTGATCAGATAATCCAAAAGAACTGCTAAGAGATCATTGGCTTGAATGAACGTCCCATCGGCATCCACAACCCCGAATCGGTCACCATCTCCATCCGTGGCGAGCCCGAGATGTGCCCCTTCTCGGCAGACGGTGTCTTTGAGTTCCTGTAATGTTTCGTGGGTGGGTTCTGGCCGAAATCCTCCAAAATAGGGATCTCGCCAATGATGGAGAACAGCCATTTTGGCTCCAGCCCGCCGGAGGAATTCGTCGAGATAATTGCGAGTGGTGCCAAAAAGAGGGTCAAAGACCACACGGATACGGCCGTTTCGGATGCGGTCACAATCGACATGATGCTCTAAGGCTTTGAGATAGTCTGGTTGAGGATCAAAATAGCGCACCATGCCGTCGCTTTGGGCACGTTCCCATGTACACCATTTGATATGTTCGCCATGCAGGAGTGGCAGGATGCGTAGTTCAATGGCTTTGGTGGTTTCTGGTAAGGCGGGTCCACCCCAATCGGGCGTAAACTTAAGGCCATTCCATTCGGGGGAATGGTGGCTGGCTGAGATATTTATTCCACCCGCCAGGTTGCGGCTGAGTACATGATAAGAAATGGCTGGGGTGGGTGTATCCCGGTCGCAGAGGAGACAGGGGATGCCATGGGCCGCCATGACTTCTATTGCCACCTTGGCGAAACGTTCTCCTAAAAATCGAGTGTCATAGCCGATCACGATGCCCTGCTGGCCAATTTTTTTCTGTCGAAGATATTGAGCAATGCCTTGGCAGACAATACGGATATTACCGACTGTAAAGTCTTCGGCAATAACCGCTCGCCATCCTGAAGTTCCAAATTTAATTGAGTCCATAAGAGCGGTATCTGAGTTTTCAATAAAGAAGCGTCGCGACGTGAAAGAATAGATGATTTCCTAGCATTTGCCAATGCTAGCGATTGAATTCTCCTGCAATTATGGTTGATTGTCGGCCAGGTAGTCCCGGAAGACTCAAAAAACCGTATGGGCTATGCTGATCTTAGCTCACACCACACCGGGGTATGGTCTGAGGGTTTTTCTTTTCCGCGAGGACTTTTATCAACGTCAGAGGCTATGAGTCGATCGGCAGCCTGTGGGGAGAGCATCATATGGTCGATGCGCAGGCCTTCATCACGGTTCCATCGCCCGGCTTGGTAATCCCAGTAGGTATAGAGGCCCTGCTCAGGATGATATGCACGAAGGGCGTCGGTGTACCCCAAGTGGCAGAGTTCACGGAAGCGAGCTCGGGATTCCGGTCGGCAGAGCGCGTCTTCAGCAAAGCCTTTTGGATCATACACATCATCGTCAGTAGGACACACATTAAAGTCGCCAGCCAAGACTACGGGCTCTTCAAGGGCCAAAAGAGAGCGGGCATGGGCAATCAACCGATCCATCCATTTGAGCTTATAGGGGAATTTTTCCGTCCCGATCGGATTGCCATTGGGTAAATAAATGGAGGCGACTCGAATTTTTCCCACAAGAGCTTCTACATAACGAGCTTGTTCATCTGAGGGATCGCCGGGAAGGGCGGTCTGTTCCACCTCAATGGGCATTTTGGAAAGGATGGCCACGCCATTGTAGGTTTTTTGGCCAACGATGACCATGTTGTACCCCAATTCGTCGATGGCCATTCTGGGAAATTGATCTTCCGTGGTTTTAAGTTCCTGTAAAAGAACGACATCGGGATCAGCTTTCGTCACCCATTCTATTAAATGAGGAATCCTGACTTTGATTGAATTCACATTCCATGTCGCAATGTTCATGGGGAGTCTCAAGATAGGTATTGAATAATTATTGTGACGAGGAAGGCGATGTTGATTCGGTATCGCGTTGAAAAATGACTTGAAAGCCTTGGAATTGTTTTTGAAACAGGGTCTTCAAAATGAATGGGGTAATGCCCAAGAACAACACCCCATAAATACAAATTTCTAAAAGATACTGAGAGTCTTCAGGGACCGTGCTATTGAAGATCACAGGAACGGCCCATCCAATGGTCATGCTCACAAACATGAGAATGACCACATGCCGCCATACCAGAAACCACACGAGTTTTAATAGCTCTTTATATGAGGGGATCTCCATAATTCTTGGTAGTCCTTTCTTTCTACAACAAATTCAAATTCTTCAATGCGCGTCGTCCCAGGATGGGCCATGGCCGATATCAACGGTGAGGGGAATGGAGAGTTGCAGTGCTGGGAGTGTGGCCGATTCCATGACTTGCCTGATGACTGTGGAAGTATCCTCGAGTGCCGATTCTTGAACTTCGAACAGTAACTCATCGTGCACCGTCAATAACATGGATGCTTTGTCCGCGAGGCCATGTTGTTCCAACGCCTGTGGCACGCGGATCATCGCCCGTTTTAAAATATCGGCGGCGGTGCCTTGTAAGGGCGCATTGATCGCGGCGCGTTCGGAAAAATTACGTCGTGCCGGATTGGTGTCGTGGATGGCTGGAACGTGGCACCGACGACCAAAGAGGGTTTGCACATACCCGTGCTCGCGGCAATATTGTTTCGTGCGTTCCATATAGTCTTGAATCCCAGGATATCGTTCAAAGTAGGATTTGATATAGGAGGCGGCTTCTGACTGTTCCACCTTTAATTGCCTGGCTAAGCCAAAGGCGCTGATGCCATAGATGATGCCGAAGTTAATGGCCTTGGCCTTTCGCCGAATTCCTGAATCCATATTCTCCAACGGAATATCAAAAACCTGGCTAGCGGTGAGGGCGTGAATATCTTGTCCCTCCCAAAATGCCTGCTTCAACACGGCAATATCAGCCATATGCGCCAACAGGCGTAATTCGATTTGGGAATAGTCCAAAGACATCAGCTTACAACCAGGTTCTGCCACAAACGCCCGACGAATTTTTCGGCCTTCTTCCGTGCGGATGGGAATGTTTTGAAGATTAGGATCGGTTGAAGACAATCGCCCCGTTGCGGCTGCGGCCATGGAATAAGACGTATGGACACGATTGGTCTGCGGGTTGATTTGGTGAATAAGCGCTTCGGCATAGGTACTGCGGAGTTTGTCCAAATGCCGCCACTCCAAGACTTTCTCCGGTAATTCATGGCCCTGTGCGGCCAAGGATTCTAAAACATCGACTCCGGTCGTGTAGCTCCCCGCTTTGCCTTTTTTCCCGCCTTCCAATTCAAGATCATCAAAGAGCACTTCGCCCAATTGTTTGGGCGATCCCACATTGAAAGTTTTTCCTGCCAGTCGATGAATCTCTTGTTCCAGAGTCAGAAGCCGTTGTGAAAATTCTTGCGAAACTTGTTTGAGCTGAGCCATGTCGACCTTGATGCCTTTTTGTTCCATGGCCGCCAACACGGGGATGAGGGGACGTTCGAGTGTTTCATAGGCCGTGGTGAGATGTTCCTCAAGGAGACGGGGCTTGAGAGTCTGGTGCAGGCGCAGCGTGATGTCTGCGTCTTCCGCTGCGTAATCCAGGGCTTTGTCTAAGGGAACGTGATCGAACGTCACTTGCGATTTACCCGTGCCGGTGACTTCTTTAAATTTGATGGTGGTATGTCCCAGGTACAGGGCAGCCAGGTCGTCCATACCATGACCGTGCTTCCCGCCTTCTAACACATAGGAAAGAAGCATGGTGTCATCGACCGGAGAAACCAGGAGTCCATAGCGGGCCAAGACCACCATATCATATTTAATATTGTGGCCGACCTTCAGAACGCTGGGGTCTGCGAGAACAGGCCGGAGCATATCCAGCGTGGTCTGAAGCGGAATTTGTTGCGGTCGTTCAGATTCCGGTTTGGCCTGTTCCAATAAATCCATAGACGTGGCCGCCCCCGGTGCCACATGTCCCACAGGGATATAACAAGCGGTTCCTGGTTGCAGACAGAGCGAAATGCCAACAAGTTCGGCTCGTGTCTGATCTAAGGAGGTGGTTTCTGTATCTACGGCCACCAGTCCTTGATGAAGGGCTTGATCGATCCACGATTGTAGGGCTTCCACGGTTTGCACCAGTTCGTAGTGCGGTTGAGAGATGGCTTGAGGGACAGAAGGGTTCGTCTTTTCGGAATTGGTTGAGGGTGGGCGAAGAGGTACCTGTGAATTGAGTGATGCGGAAGAGACTTCTTTGGGAGAGCGGCTTTGAATTCTAGCCAGGATTGTTTTAAATCCCTGGTCTTTGAGGAATTGCTCTAAATGGATCAGGTCTGGTTGGCGGCGTACCAATTGGCTCAGTGGAATAGCCAGGGGAACATCATTCCGCAGGCGAACTAGTTCGCGCGAAAGACGGGCCTTATCGGCATGGTCAATAAGATTTTCTCGTCGCTTGTTCTGCTTAATTTCGGAGGCACGGGCAAGGAGGGTATCCAAATCCCCGTAT
>QJYE01000367.1 GCA_003235785.1 Nitrospirota bacterium | reverse complement strand
GTTGTCGGTCATCCGGATGAATTATGTTAATGAGAAAAAGAGGGTCGTTATACCACTGTTGAATGGGATGGCCTAATATATGTTCCCCATAGTGGCTCACAAACGTTATCTGATAGGACGGAAACTCGCATTCCCAGACAACGCCCTCAATGGTCTGCACGAGATCGTGGTAGACCTGTTGGGACTCGAGGAGTGCCAGTTGGACATGTTTAAGATTAGAGATATCAATGACGTTGGCCACTCGATATAACGCCATTCCGGCGATATCTTTTATGGTGGAAACGGTAAACAGAGCAGGAAAAGTTGTCCCATCTCTTCGTATATGGAGGGATTCAAAAGAATGGAAACCCCGTTCATGAATGAATTGGATCATTGCCGGGAGCTGGCTCAGGAATTCCGGGGCAAAGACTTGGCTGATCGGTTGTCCCTGTAATTCTTCTACGGTGTATCCATGCATGCGGGCATAGGCCTCGTTCACCATATCTAAGGATTGACTGTTTGCGTCCCATACAGCCACCCCCCATTGGGTATGTTGGTAAATGGTCGCCCATTTCTGAAGTTGTGTTTGGGCATGTTCCCATTCGGTAATATCCCGACCGATACCAATGACTCCATATGGTTGATGGTTTTCATTAAGCAGGCGGTCAACATTCCATGAAATTTTTCGCAGGTTTCCATCACTGCGCATCACAATGTTTTGGAAGTCTCGTGTGGCTTTTCCCTCAAGGACATTTTGGATGGCGGCCATAAGATGGGAGCGATCAGCTTCACGAAGGAATGATTCAAAAAAATTCTGGTCCAAGACCTCTTCTCGCGTTTTTCCAAAGAGACGCTCGGCTTCCCGATTCCATTCCACAATCCAACCATCCGGCGAAAGGCCGATGATGATGCTCCCGGCCGTTTCGATCAGGGAACGATAGCGCGACTCGCTGGCCCGGAGTTCGTTTTCTATTCGTTTTCGATCGGTAATATCAGTGGCGATACCCCCTATGGCATAGACGGCTCCGGATTGATCCTGGAGGGGGAATTTGTGCACTAAGCTGGTATGGATGCCGTCATCATGGGTCGCAGTTTCTTCAACTTCTATAGACGCTCGCGCTTGAAGGACCAATTGGTCATGGCCCTGAAATTGGGCGGCTTGTTCTGTTGAAAAGATTTCTTGGTCTGTAGCCCCAATCACATGGCTTTTCGATACATGAAAGACTTGTTCGAATCGTTTGTTAATCTGAAGATACCGGCCTTCAAGATCTTTCATGAAAATCAGGTTTGGACTGTGATCCATAAGGGCTTGCAATTTTTTCTGATTTTCTGCGAGAGCCTGTTCAGCTGCTCGTCTGGCCGTGACATCAATGCTGGAATGCACGATTTGGACGACCTGCCCCTCCGAGTTTCGAACAGGAACATAACAGGCATCCACGGTAATGAAGAGGTTTTCGCCCATTCTTACCTGGATATCTTCACGGACAATTTCTCCCTGGCCCACTCGCTGAATGATACGATGAATCTGTTCCTGGATTGCAGAAGAATAATTCAGCCAATACGTGTCAATAAATGGTTTTCCAATGACGTCTTTCCGTGTTAAACCAGCCATGGTCAACGGAGCTTGGTTGCAGTCCACCATCACGCCATCCACCGTTCCAACGCCCACGAAATGAGTCATGGCATTCAGGATGGTCCGTAATTGTCGTTCGCTGGCATTCAGCGCGTCTTCCATGTGTTTCCGTTCCGTCAGATCTTTGCCAACCACCACAATTTCTTCAACTTCCAGGCCTTCGTGTGTGAGGGGAAAATGGGACACGGCCATATATCGGCGATGATCATTGGCGAAGGTGAACCATGCTTCGTAGTGGATTTCTTTTCCTTGAAAACACTGGTCAATCATGGGCTTCACGGTTTGGTGAAAAACCTCTTTCCCCAAGAGGTCTGACACGGACATACTCAGGATTTCCTGACTGGATTTTTGATGAACGGTGAGGTAGGTGGCGTTAATTCGACGGTATCGGTAATCCCGACCAACAATTGAGATATGGTCTGGAGACGTCATGAATAGCAGATCAGTCAGGAGGAGATCTTTTTGGGCTTGCTTCCAGTTGGTGATTTCTCGGGAAACGCTGACCACTCCAATATTGGCTCCTGCAGCATCCTGAAGAGGAGATTTGGAAGAAGAAAAGATTTGCTGGCACCCCGCGATAGGGATGGTTTCTTCGATATTCAGGGTTTCAGTGTGATGGAGCACCATGTCGTCAGAGAGCTTTAACGCCTTGGCGGTGTCCGAGCCATAGAGCGCGTCATCGTCCTTACCGATGATGGCTTCAGGTGGTTGACCCATAATGTTGGCCGTCGCCTGATTCGCAAAAAGATACTTGCCCTCTTGATCTTTGGCATAAATGGCATCTGAGGATGAATTGAGGATGGCTTTGAGCCGGGCATGTTGGGTGCGGAGTTGTTCCTCTGAGGCTTTTTGTGTGGTGATATCGACATTTAACTGAAACCCATAGGCGATGTGGTCTTCAGCGTCTCGTACTGGAAAAAAGTCTACCATGCGCCAACCCCGTTCTCTTTTTTTGTTCCGGTCCTGCCGCAACATGTTGGCAAACGTCTCTCCTTGAAAGACGCTGTCGATGACGTGCTGGGTTTCCTCTTGCGCTTCTGGTGTGACGATCAACTCATAGCTTGATGCCCCTACGGCCTCTGCTTTCGAATAGCCATAAACCTGTTCGGCTGCAGCATTCCAAGAAAGAATGGTCCCTTCCCGGTCAAAGGAGAAACACGCTGAGGGTATGGAATTCATGAAATCTTCTATGGACCTGTCTCGGAGGTAGATGGTTGCACTTTGTTGAAGGTGCTGCCGACCCATGATGGTCGTGGTCCAAATCACCAACAATGCCAGCCCTTGATTCATCAACGCTTTCCATAGTTCCCCGTCGATTGGAGAGAGAAAGAAGGCGATAATCGTTAGGCTGGAACAGCCTACGGCCACCCATAGCGGGAGTTGTAAATTTCGATAGCGCAGGCTCATGAAGATGACGGCGACATAGAGGACCCCGACTGTGACATCAGGAGGGATCAGGAGGTCCAGGACAAAGATCACACCGGCAACGAGTCCCATGGGACTCCATTGGAACGATGACGGAAAACGAGGATGTGATGGAGAAACGGAATTCATCGTGTCTACCTACCTGAGTAGGATATGGTTGACGGTTTTATCGTCTTGGTGAAAGGGGAGAAAATTAGTGTAGCTTATTGAAAAAGGTTCGAGAAAGACGCCAAGCGCACAAGGAGCAAGCGCAAGGAAAGAAAGTGCCCGGGGAGGGGAAAACGAATTAGACCAAATAGCTGGCTTCGACCAGATTGAATTCTGGGACGTTGATGTCTGCGTGGGTTCGCTGAATATCGATGATGACAGGGAGGAGTTCGTCAAATATTTCCACTAATCGTGGGTCGAAATGGATGCCAGCAAGCGATCGTATTTCATGAAGAGTTTTTTCCAGTGGCCAAGGGTCTTTGTAGCAACGTTTGGAGGAGAGGGCGTCAAAGACATCGGCCATCGCGCAAATGCGTCCAACGAGCGGAATATCCTCACCCTCCAGGCGGTTGGGATACCCTGAGCCATCCCATTTTTCGTGATGAGTAAGGGCGATTCTTTCACCCATTTGAAGGATCGGGGATTGGCTGTTTGCCAGCAATCGTGCCCCAATGACCGTATGTTGTTTCATAATTTCCCATTCGTCCGCATCGAGTTTGCCAGGCTTGAGGAGAATGCTGTCGGGAATGCCCAATTTTCCGACGTCATGCATGGGTGTAGCATGGAATAAGGTGTCGCAGTCTTCTTCGTTCATCCCGCAGGCGCGTCCGAGGACCACAGCATAATGGCTCATGCGGATGATATGACGGCCGGTTTCATTGTCGCGATGTTCAGCGGCTTGGGCTAACCGTTGAACAATTTCTAGTTGCGTGTCCCTGAGTTGCCGGGTGCGCACTCGGACGGTTTCTTCCAGTGCTTCTTTTTGCAATAAAATAGTTCGATTGAGGAGACTGGCTTCCAGGAGATTTCGAATACGCATGAGTACTTCGATTTTATCGAAGGGTTTATGCAGGAAATCTTTCGCCCCGGATTCCAAGGCCCGCAACCGTGTCTCGCGATCATCTTCAGAGGTTAAGACCAAAATGGGGAGGAAGGCATCATGCTGAATTATTTTCAATTGCCCCATGACTTGAAAGCCATTGATCTGGGGCATGCGAATATCCAGACAGATGAGGTCCGGTCTGAGCGTTTTCACTAAAGAAACCACTTGGGTGGGATCTTGGGTGGAATGCACATACATATAACCCGCATTTTGCAAAATGTTTTCTAAGAGCAGGATGTTGGTCATTTGATCGTCCACGATAAGAATCGTGGCATTTTGACATTGTTGTTGTGAAATCATAGTGAATGGCCGCTTGGGGAGAAGGCGTTTAGGGTCTGTGAGCGTAGGCTCGATTGGTTCCTCATGGGATGGCCTGCTGGTGTGGATTCCTATGGGGAATGATGGCTCATGATGAATGAACGACTTTTCTGCCTACTGAATCATTTTCGGATCAGCTCTAGGAAACTTGAAGGCAGATAGCGAATCTTTTGTCTAGACCTTTTTGTCCCTTGGATGTTGTATGCCGAAGGTGTTCGATAAGGCAGAATCGTGAAAGGTTCGAAGGGGAGAAATGGAAAAATGGAAATACAAGGCGGCAGATGCAGCGCAATCTGGTGACGGACTCAGGTGTTGGGGAGGCCATTGATGGCCGATTCGTCGTTCCGTGTGATTCTTTCCTAAGAATCATGGGTGATCTCTCCTCTTTGACGGTCCGTCCAATGTTTTCTCTAAATGTTCTTGAGTGCGTTGAAATTGATCGTGAAGGGTATGTCGAAGGGATGACAGAGATGTAGGGTCTCCAACCGTGCAAGCGGTTTCAAGGTCGAGGGCTATTTGAGCGAGGGCGTCCGTTCCCATGTTCCGGGAGATGCCTTTGAGCCCATGGGCAGCCTCCTGGACTTTTACCAGATCGAGGGTATTCAGCCCCTGTTCAATGAGTGTGACGCATGCGAGGGCATCCGCCACAAAATTCCGGACCATCGTTTGGAGAAATTCGCGTCCTCCGAGAATTTCCAATTCTTCCAGAGTCTCCGGGTTGATGAACGGC
>QJYE01000522.1 GCA_003235785.1 Nitrospirota bacterium | reverse complement strand
ATGGGCACTCAGGAACCCTTCGAAGTCGCCTATCGGTGCGTAGCCTATGCTTCAGCCATTTATCCGGTTGTGGCTCTTATCGGCTTAGTTCCGTATATTGGTTCCATTGTCGGAGTGGCCTGGGGTATGTACCTCATGTTTCTCGCCACAAAAGAGGTTCATCAATTGAATGAAAAAACGGCGTCTATGGTGTTTGGCATCTTAGGGGTCCTTCTGATTATTTCCAATATCAGCAGTGAGATGGCGGCCCGCCGGATGAGCACCGAATTTGAAAAAATGGGCCCTGCGATGGAAAAAATTCAAAACATGGAACCGGAAGAAGCAGGGAAAATGGTGGGTGAATTTCTCAAAGGCCTGGAGAAAGCCCAAAAAGAAAAATCTGCCTCAGAATAAGAAATAACACCAAAAAGCGCTTTATTCAAAAGCCAGAATGTTTAGGGGTCAGACTCGAATTAAATTCCCTTCGATATCGAGCTTTTTGGAAGTGCCTACTCCTTCGCGTGGCTCTCCAAGGATGATGCACGAACGTTTATCAAAAAAGCCAAGGACCAACAGCCCGGGGCCATTCAGGTTACCCGAGAGGAAATCCCTGTGGATTGCAGGGCAGAAAAATCGACTGGAATGTCTCATCGACGTGACTCCCCATTGTGGATAGCCAAAAAGAGATCCCTGCCACAAGCATGCAGGGATGACGAAGAGGGGGGAGCAGGCCTGTGATTTTAGTTTGACCCTACAGAGGATATTGGCAGGGGCAGGCTCCGCATGCAGGGATGAAGGGCAAGAAGGCCAAGAGAGAGTCCGGCTAACAGCCGGCCGGAATGACGGAGAGAGAAGAAACGTTTTTTAAGGCTACCGATTGGTGAAATATGGAGAGGCAGATAGTGTGTTTTGGGATTCCACGGTATGGCGTGGCGCTTGCGCACTTTGACAGCCCAACCTTCTGGCAATCACGGTTTCGTTGCTCACCTCGCTCGATCCCACACAGAAGGGCCGCAGGCGAATCCTTTATTCCAAACTGGCGACCCTTCAAGCTTTCCTGAAACACCTGTCCCTATTCAGAAATTGGCTTGTAGAGTTTGAGCGGCACCCTTCGTTTTCGCATGCGAATATTGAGCATTTCCACCGTGACAGAAAACGCCATGGCAAAATAGATATAGCCCTTGGGCACATGTACATCGAACCCCTCCACCATCAGTGTGACACCGACAAGAATGAGAAAGGAGAGGGCAAGAATTTTAATCGTCGGATGCTCGTCCACAAAATCTCCAATCGCTTTTGCCGCCATGAGCATCACGAGCACAGCCAGAATAATGGCGATGGCCATGAGTGACACCTGATCGACCAGGCCGACCGCCGTGATAACCGAATCCAATGAAAACACAATATCCAGAAGCGCAATCTGGACGAGAACCATTCCCAAACTGGCAGCCACAATCGTGTGACCGCTCTCTTCTTCTAGCCCTTCCAGGCTGTTATGAATTTCATGCGTGGCTTTCGCCAACAGAAACAGCCCGCCCCCGACCAGAATGATGTCGCGCCCTGAAATCGCATGAGTGAACACCGTCACCAATGGTTCGGTTAAGCCCATGACCCATGAAATCGAAAACAGCAATCCCAGGCGCGCGATCATGGCGAGACCAAGCCCCATTCTTCTCGCAAACGCCCGCTGACTTTCGGGAAGACGTCCGACCAGAATGGAGATGAAGATAATGTTATCGATCCCCAGGACGATTTCTAATGCGGTTAACGTGCCTAACGCGATCCAGGCTTCAGGACTTGTCAGCCATTCAAACATCGGATGCTCCTCTTCTTTCTTGTGACGGTCATGAATGGTGCAGAGAACTCAGTGGCCATTATGCGTCGAGACTAAGACAGCTATGGGTCGTTCCCCTCAGACTGCCTTTCATCACGTCCTCGCCAGACCTCTCTTCTCACAGTGCACTCACTCATTGAGTGAAATTCTAGATCGTTGAACATGAATGAGTCGGCATATCCGACGTTTCAGCGTGAGGTAGTCTTCATAAAAGTTCCTAAGAAGTCAACGAGTTAGGTGACTCGCCAGCAACCCGCCTGAGTGCGTAGGCCATTCACGGCCTCTTCTTGACACTCCCCATACCGCTATGTAACCATTGGTTACATGACATCTGAAACTTTCAAGCAGATCCGCCAGCGCCTTGGATTGACTCAATCTCAACTGGCCGAACGCCTCCGCACGACCCGTATGACGATTACCCGCTATGAATGCGGGACACGCCGCATTCCTGGCGTGGTGGAAGCCATTCTTTCGCAACTGGATTCCCCTTCCCAGATTCCGATGGTGGGAATCGTAGCGGCCGGGAATCCTATTGAACCTATTCTCCAAGCTGAGCTCGTAGAGGTCCCACCGTCGATGCTGCGAACCGGCGAGAATTTTGCGTTACGGGTGAAAGGCGAGTCGATGCGGGATGAAGGGATTTTGCCCGGTGATCTCGTGATCGTCCACAAACAACGGACGGCCAGGAACGGACAGACGGTGGTGGCCCTCGTGAACCAAGAAGCCACGATTAAGAAATATTATCGGAAAGAAAAACAAGTCGAATTGCATCCCGCGAATACAACGATGGTCCCAATTGTGGTGACGCCATCCGACGAGTTTGTGATTGAAGGAGTCGTAATCGGCGTGATTCGCCATTGCGGATAGATCCCTGCCCCCTGCCCAACGACATACAGTGGCAGGTTCGGCATGCCGGAATATCGATGTGAGACCTTCCCATTCGTCATGCCTGCTGGCAGTTGGCAGGCATCTCTCGTGGAGGAAAGACGGAAGACAAGAGTTGATCCCTGCCACAAACATGCAGGGATGACAAAGAGGGGGAGCAGCCCTCCATTGTAACCTGCCGCTGCGGTTGTAGGCAGGAGGCAGGCATTTCTCTTTGACACAAGATGAAGAAACAACCGTGTGTGTATATTTTAGCGAGCAAACCGCATGGCGTTTTATATATAGGCGTGACGAGCAACATCGTTTCACGATGCTGGCAACATAAGACACATGCAACGGAAGGCTTTACAAAAACGTATCACGTCCATTGTCTTGTCTACTATGAGCTGCATGCCACGATGGAATCTGCGATCTACAGAGAAAAACAACTGAAGATATGGAAACGGGGATGGAAAATCAGGCTTCTCGAAAAGGAGAATCCTGCTTGGCGAGATTTATGGAAGGATATTGTTTAAACAAAGAGATCCCTGCCCCCTACCAACTACTTGCAGGCGCAGGTTCCACATGCAGTGATGACGGGAAGAGACTTCTCCTTTCGTCATGCCTGCTAGTAGTTGGCAGGCATCTCTCATAAGGAAGCAGTAAGAAAACAAAGGTAGATTCCGGCCAACAACTTGCCGGAATGACGGAGAGCAAGGATATGATTTTCAAGGCTAACGATTGGTGAAAGATGGAGAGGCAGATTGTGTGTTTTGGGATTCCACGGTTGGCTGTGGCTTTGGCGCGGCTTGACGACCCAAGCTTACGGACACGCCCCGTTGCGATCGCTTTTGCCCATACCTCTCGCGCCATGATCCATGAAGTTTCCACTGAAGCTGAACACGCGGGGGTTATCCCTGGCTTGCAAGTTGATCAGGCTCAGCGACGCTGTCCTTCGCTTCGACTTGTCCCTCCCGACTCGACTCGTCTCGCCAAAGCCCATCATGCCCTGGTGCCGTTCATCACACCGATTGCACCCGTTTGGGAGTCGTTTAGGCCAGGTCATTTTTATTTGGATTTGACCGGCACCACCCGTCTCTTTGGCGCAACCTCTGACACCACGATGCGCTTAGAACGCGACGTTTCGGCTCGACTTGGACTGCAAGCCGTTGCCGGGATTGGCACCAACAAGCTCATTGCGCACATGGCCAGCGCTCTCCTCACCCCGCCTCAATTGTGTGATGTCCGCGCAGGCTCCGAACAGGACTTTTTATCGCCCTTACCTGTTGCCACCCTTCCCGGGCTACGAGGCCCTGGAGGGACCGCACTCCACACCCGCTTAGCCGACTTGAATCTACAAACCATCGGTGAGATACGCGACGTGAGGCTGGAAGCCTTGGAAGCGGTCTGTGGTCGATGGGGTCATCAGCTCTACCAATGGGCACGCGGGATTGATTGCTTACCGGTTGTGGCTCCTGAAACCTCGTTGTCGTTGACGCATTCCTATCTCTTTGAGCCGGATACGATTGACCACGACCGGCTCATTGGAGGTCTCTCGTGTCTTCTGGATTCCCTCTGTCATGATCTCCGTCGTCAACATCGCCTGTGTCATCGCCTCAGACTGACACTGCTCTATAGTGATCAGTTCACGGTACATCGTTCAGCTGTCTTATCCACACCCACACATTGGGAGGTTGATATGTTTCCCTCGGCTCAAACCTTATTCCATCGCTGTTTCCATCGTCGCGTTCGCATACGCTCGCTGACCATTCGAAGTAATAGTTTTTGCCCGCCGCCTGAACAACTGTCGCTCTTTCCACCACATGACACGGCAACCCCTCAGGCTCAACCTCGCGCTCATCGATTGGCATCAATTCTTGATCGCCTACATGATCAGTTCGGGAGGAAAGTCATTCAATGGGGACGCTCACACATGGCCTCTCGCTTAAAGTGATAGTTGAATTTTAAACAATCCAGCTCCTTGCTTCTCAGGAGTCTTCCCTCTGGGCGAGATCCTGTTTGACGACTGAACACAGAGGATGAGGCACGTTCAGCA
Organism: Nitrospirota bacterium; assembly: GCA_003235785.1. Taxonomy (GTDB): domain Bacteria; phylum Nitrospirota; class Nitrospiria; order Nitrospirales; family UBA8639; genus Nitrospira_E. The sequence goes on along the minus strand of QJYE01000522.1, from coordinate 449 downwards.
TAGGCCACATTAGACCATGTCCGATGCGGAAGTGCTGGGAGTAAGCCTGTCATGTTACGTCCCTTCGACTGCAACACTCAGGGCAAGCTCATGGGAAAATCTTGCCTTGCCTCTTGCTCCGTGGCTTGACTCAGATCGTTCGCCACGCTTGTCCTCAGCTTCGTCGAAGAGCTCAGGATACCTCTCTTTAGCATGGCAAGCTGTAACTTGCAGCAACGCACAGAACAGAGCGAAGAACCCCCAAATGCCACTCGATGCTCTCCATTTCTTGTCATTCTTGTCAAGATTTTCATGCATCGGTCATTTTAAAATAGTCAATGTTTAATGGTCGTTTAGCATTTCAATGAAATAAAAATTAAACAATAGCTTAAATAACGCGAGTTATTCACAGTTGCAAAAATTAAAGGTAAATATTTATCCACAGGTTATCAAATTAGCCGCAAGCTAAA
>QJYE01000417.1 GCA_003235785.1 Nitrospirota bacterium | reverse complement strand
GCGAGCACGAAGGCAGGGAACGCCGCTGGCGGTTTTTTTCAACCGACCCAAAGGCTCCTGGGAGGAATATAACGCATTCCTCCCAGGAGCCCATGACAGCACTGAAGGTCGAAATCGAGACAAGGCCTAGGAAATTTCAACGATATCGGGTCTCATCGGCCCCAGTAAATCGAGTAATTCATTCTGCTCAGCTTGTGGAACCTTCAAGGAATTGAGTGCGGCAACCAGGTCTTCCACTAAGGCTGAAAACTCGGCATTCGTAATTCTCATGCCGGCATGTGTGGTTGGCATATCCCTTCCGGTATACGTACAGGGTCCACCCGTGGCGGCGCAGACCTGATCCACGAGGTGCCCCTTTAATCGCGGAATATCTGTCGTGGCAAAACGCCCATTAATCCGAGCATCTTTGGCCACATTACCCACAAATTCATCCACAACCGCCGTAATGGCCGGCTTTCCCCCTAACCGCTCGTACAATAATATCGGGGCCTGGCCATCGGGGGTCTCGACGGTGGAACAGGCCATCCCAGTCAAAATCAGCCCAGCGACGAATGCAAAATTGGCATATCGTGCAAAGAACTTCATGGCAACGTCTCCTTCTGTATTGTTGAGGACCATAAGAAATCCCAAAGCCCTGGATTATTCATCCAGGGCTTTGGCTAATGACGAATAAAAACGCGTCACCAGGCTCACCGTGCAACTCTGAACCCGTTTACGACTTAAGAAGCCTTCTTCACATCAGCCATGGATGCCCCAAAGTTGATATGAAACACCTGATTATCCAGCAACAAGGCCGGAACCGATTTAACGCCCGCGGCTTCAGCCTCAGCCACTCGATCAGGGTGTTGGGCAAAATGCACCACTTCAAGGGCATATTGGTTTCGGTCAATGGCTTGCGCCACCATACCCTCGGCTTCGACACACACTGGGCACCCGGCATGATAGAAAATCGCTTTTTTCATGACTGCTCTCCTTTGATTGAAAGTGGCCAATAGTTTCGACTCGATACTTTATGGAGAATCGCATACGGCTTTAAGTTTGTCAAGTCCGTATCGAGACGATACAATCAACCCATGAGCATCAGTGCCATGCATGATCTTTTGGAACGGTTAGCCAATCTCCAGCGGATGGAAATTCGGGCGTTTGGCTTGCGGTATGGATTGCAGCCGGTACAAATAGAAGCCTTAACATATTTGACGCAATGCAATCGTTATTCAAATACGCCGCAAGCCGTGGGGGAATATCTGGGGCTGACGAAAGGCACGGTCTCTCAATCGCTTAAGGTCTTGGAACGAAAAGCCCTGTTGCGCAAACAACTCGACAAGCAGGACAAACGCATGGTGCATCTCACCCCAACCCTAAAAGGGAAGAAACTGGTGGAGGAATTGATGGCCGCCAAAGGTCTGGGAGCGGCATTGGAAGCCACCCAATCCTTACAAGCTGATGAAGTAGCCAATGTGCTCCGCTCGGCATTGCGTGGGATGCAACACCTTAACCAACGCAAAACATTCGCGGCCTGTCACACCTGTCGCTTTCACGAACACCATCAGGA
>QJYE01000484.1 GCA_003235785.1 Nitrospirota bacterium | reverse complement strand
CCCATCACCGCACACCCTCACATTTGATTATAGGAATTTTCATTATTATGTTCCATGGCCAAAAACCGGAAGAGAGCCACTCATCTCCCACCCCTGACCAGGCAGCAACGCGGGTTCACTCGCGTATCATATCAAATTTTTCTGGACGGTCCACTTATAGGAATACCAAGGCACATGAATCGAGTTCAATAAATTCATTTAGACGACTTGTCTCTCTTTTCATTCTCTCCTACACTGATCATGCAGCTTCTATAGTTTAAGCCAGGCTTGGCTTGTGACGATAACATTGAGGGCGTGCTCTTATTTACCGCCACCCTCGCATGTAAGGAGGCATGCCCTCCTCGTCAGCCAAATAGCAGAAACTCGTTGAAAGAGATAACGCTCAAATTAATTGCTTAAAAGACGATCCTAGAAAAACCGTATCGTGTCTCTTAGCCCAAACGATTATCTTACCCTCAAGCAACGCGGAATATCGACCGCACAGGTGGAAGCTCAACTGCATCAATTGCGACAGGGCGTCCCTCCCATTCATCTGGTCCGGCCCTGTGGACTGGGAGATGGCATCCTTCAGGTCTCCTCAGAACATCGCACTGAATACCACCGCCAATTTCAGATAGCTCACGCCAAAGGACGGGTTAGTAAATTCATCCCTGCTTCAGGGGCCGCCACGCGCATGTTCAAAGATCTCCTCCAGTTTGTAGAAACATGGCCGGCCGCGCCCCCAACCATGCTGAAAGACGTGAATCCGCCTGCGCCCATCCTTGAGGCATGGAAGCAACTCCATCACTTTCCGTTTATTGATGCGCTTCGGCAGTATTTCGAAACGACGGGCATCGACTTTCAGCATCTGTACGAGACAGGGCAAATGGCACGGGTGTTTCACGCCCTCGTCCAAACTCCCGGTTTGGACTATGCTAATTTACCCAAAGCCCTGCTCCCCTTCCATCACTACCCAGAAGGTCCTCTCACCTCCTTAGAAGAACATGTGCGAGAAGCCATGCTGTATGGGGAAAAAACTTCCGGCCCGATCAAACTGCATCTCACCGTTTCGGCTCAATTTGAAACCCAGGTAAAGGCCGCGCTTGAAACAATCCAACAACAAGACACTCAAAGAGGGAATTCCTTCGAATTGACCGTCTCTATTCAAAAACCTTCAACCGATACCATTGCCCTTAATGCCCAAGGCGAGCCGTTTCGAGATGACGAGGGTCTGCTGGTCTTTCGACCTGGAGGCCATGGCGCCTTATTGGAAAACCTCAATGACTATCAGGGCGATATCGTCTTTATTTCCAATATCGACAACGTCGTGCCCGACCATCTCAAAGACCTGATTGTCGAATGGAGAATGACGTTGGGAGGGTACTTATTGGAAATACAAGACACGATCTTTCATCACCTCAACCAATTAGCGTTTGCTCAACCGACACAGATTGAGCAAGTAGAATCCTTTGTCCGTGGCCATCTCCACCAACAATTTCCACAATCATATGACCGGCTGACGAGTCGGGAGAAAGCCATACAACTCAAGCAGTTCCTGAATCGCCCCCTCCGTGTTTGCG
>QJYE01000510.1 GCA_003235785.1 Nitrospirota bacterium | reverse complement strand
GGGTGAATAGCAGATGTACCGGCGTCATGTTTTTTGAACATTCAGAAAGTATTTTCGTAGAGGTGGTATCGGGGAAAGGTGAGTTATTGATGTCCGGCCAAATGGCACCCACGACCTACCGGAAGGGCGATCAGCAGAGCTGGGATAGGAATGGAGGAGAAGTGGACGGTGACCTTCTGAGGGATGACCACCTTCAAGAATTAGCCCGTATTGGGGCATTGGCTGCGAAGACATGGAACAGTTCGGTGGATATCGAGTTTGGGTTTTTCGATGGTGAATGTATTCCCTATCTGTTTCAATGTCGACCCGTAACCAAACCATGGCCTTTTACAAGCACCAGTCCCTCCGTGGGTGGTTCAAGGAGAGTTGACGCTCATGGCGTGAGTTGTTCTCCAGGAATGGCTCAAGGAGTGGGAATAAACTGGTCTGCTTTTCCCAAGGGGCCCACCACGCCATCAAGCCAGTCTATTGCGTTAGTGGATTTCCTCAGCGAACAGAATTACGACCTTATTTTTGACACTCAGGGAATCATTAGTGAGCGGGTGGGCAGTCAATTGAACCACCTCAGTATCGCCTGTCGGGAATTAGGGATTCCCTATGTTTCCGGCGTTGATCAAGCAAGGACCCGGTTTCATGAGCAATCGGTGGTGCTCGATGGCACGAAGGGCACCGTATCCGTGATAGGGGAAGACTTCCCAGTTTTTGGCAAACATGGTACAGTTGTCGCCTCAGATGTTGGTCATCGGGTGGGCGAATCCGGGTGTGCCCAAAAAAGTGCACCCATACTGGCCGTTTCCCCAGATCTGGCTCCGGGTTTCCAGGGGGGCATCTTCCTGCTTCTTGAGGGGCTGTACCATGGGACGACAGAGGCTGACCTGGTCGAAGGGATGGTCAGGTATTTGGGTGAGGTTTTCAAGAACGAAACGAGTCATGAGGTGGTGAAGTTACGTCTCCCCCGGCTCTTTGCGGAAGAAGGCTCCCTTTTGCGTCAAGTGGTTCCTGAATGTTCGTTCTCGCCGGAAATGGAGGCACGGGTTTTTCAAAAGGTTATCGAGAAAGTCCTGCACTGTTCAGGAAGGAAGCTCGTGCTGGATGTCAACGGTGACCAAATGGGGGAGTGTTGAGCAACCTTATACAGGAGGTGGAACATGGGCGAGATTTTTGAAGCGTATGTCGTGCTGAATCAAACATTGAACCTGGGCTTGAAAATGCAGGACATGATGAGAGCTGAAGGCACGTTTAAGTCGCTGATGGCAGAACGGATCAATCTTCCGAAAGAACTTCGGTTAAATCAAGACAAACTCACGCAAGGCTTCGAATATAAAGGACAACTCGTCCCACGTGCGAGAGCGCTGGATCAAAATACGTTGAGCCGTTTGGGTGCCACCACGGCTTCCAAGCTGACGAAAGATCTTGGGCAACTCAAGCTGCAGATGAATCAACTGAATAAATTCAATCAAATGCAACAGTTGAATAAAGGGAAAGAATTGAATAAGAGGAATTTTAGTCGATAGCGACGATCTTTTGCTGGACTCCGGAGCCCACACGGATTTTCTGATTTCCTCTATGGAATGCTGGGAAGGCTCCGGGGGTCCATTAATTTCCCCACACATTTTTTTGGGAACGGTACCCTGTTCCAATTACGTTTACGATCTAGAATGTTGTGAATGCCCGCTCTCAGGCAAGCCACACTGATTCGACTCCTCCTCGCCAGAGACATTTCCTGTTCTCTTGAACAAGACCCTCGGATTCTTGCGGTAATTGCCACCGGGTCCGTGGCCAGAAATCGATGTTCTCGAACCTCCGACCTTGATGTCACGGTGATCACTACGGATCAAGGCAGCCGGAGGTCTGTCACGTCCGAGATACAACAGGGAGTCGTCATCGATATTGAGTGGCTGACAAAGCGTCGTGCCGTCTCAATCATGAAAGGGGGAAGGCGCGATCTGAAGGGCTTGCGTGAAGCATCCAGATTGGGTCTCGGGGTATTTCTCCTTGACCGGGAATCACTTCAATCGAGTTTTCGCGATTTGGCATTTAACCTCCTACCTGAGAAACATGTCATCGACCAGAGAATGGCTGCCATGATGGCGATTCTTAAGAAATGTTCATCACAAAGGCCGGGTCCGCCGGAAGTCCAATGGGAATGGTGCCGGGCATTGGTGGATAACTTGGCCTTTGTCCTGTTGATGTTGCATCCCTTCCGTTACCATAAACCGAAATGGGTGATGGCCGATCTAAGAGATGCCGGGTATCACTCCCTGAATAGTCTGTTGCGGAAAGCCTACCGGATTGGCTCGGATTCCTCTAATACTTCCTTTCGATCGATTGAGCTGTCCAGAAACTTTATTGAAGGCATGGGACAATTGATGAAGACCCCAAGCATCGAGCATATGCTGAAGAAGGGATTTACCAGAAAATATGCTGCCTGGAGTTATCTTTGCCGAACGTGGGAAGATGCCGAAAGTTTGTTTCAGGATCAGGCATTCGGAGAGGCCAACTTTACCGCCAAATTTGCCGCGCGTATGACCTTTCCTCTGTACCTTGAAAAATTTGGATCGCCTCATCACGCGACCCATCCTTTGGCCATTTTGAAAAACATCGGGAATGATCGACTTTCCACCCTGTATCACCAATTGTTTCCGACTCCCACGAAGCAACCGTTCCCCGACCAACATGTGCGGCAGAAATGTCTGGATCTGGTCCGGGTTTGCATGAGGATGAAACAAGGGGTCTTTGGTGAACAGTCTTGAAATCAGGAGAATTCTGTGAGTCACAGAGATCATACCGGCCTTTCTGAGTATGATAGGGCCGATATCCTTCGAAAATCCGTGAACCATTTCGGCGTGACTTTCGAATCACAGACTCAACACCCGCGTTGAGTCTTCGTGCAAAAACAGATAAACGTCTTTCCATGAATCATCCTGAGGAGGGTAGAAGGAGACAAGAGTCTCCAGGCGGGTTCGATCAGGCACGAAGGAACATTCTGGTCGCCCGAGTGGTTCGGACGATGGGACAGGATGGGGCTGGTTTGTAGAGACGCCCTAGTGGCGTGTCTGTCTGGTGTTGATTGATGAGACCGGATTGGGGGGGTGGCTAGTTGGCGGCGAGTACCTGCTGGATGTGGCATGAAGACGACATTCCACCGGAGCGTCGCTACGGGATACACACCTGTCTTGAGAAACGACCGATTCATGAATCATATAAGAAAGCTGGTTAGATTTTTGGCTTGGTTTCTGGCGCTGTTTAGCCTTGGGGCTGTGGCCCTCGCTGAACCGCTTCCCCCGATTGCGGTGTTGGAGGGGAAATATCAGTTTGAGGCGGTCGGGTTTGTGGGCGATTGCCGGGTGTCGTTGGAGCGACCGAAAAATACGCTAGATCTCCTCCATTTTCGGCATGAATGTCACCAGCCCCTTGCCGACAAGTTGGCCTTGTTAAATACTATGCTGGAGGCATTGTTGCCGGATCAGAAAGATCGACAGGCTATCCGAACCTTATTTGTGGGTCGGCTGGTGGTGACGTTCCCCGAGGTCGCGCAACGGGTAGCCCTGGCAGCTTCTCAGTCATCGGATTGGGACCATAAGCGGCCTTCGAAGGAGTCCGGATATTCCAACCGGTTTGTGTTTCAACTCCTGAAAAGGCAAAATCTTTTTCCCGAGTTGCTTGAATCGTTGCATCTGGTGGGATATGAGTCTCAGGTGGCCTCGGTGGAAAAGATCTTGATGGGTAAGCCCAAAGACCTTCCGTTCGGCTCCGAGCTGCTTGAGCAAGGTGTCGATCCAAAAACCAGAATTCCGTTCGATGCCATGACGTGGTTTCACTTGGAAACTCTTCCCAGTTCTGGGGCTTCTGGGTTATCTCAAGGCTTATCGGGACCAAAGCAAAAGGGAGTATTGAATAAAAAAAAATTAAATGGCAAATAGGCCACAGACACGTTGGATATCTGAGGCATCTGGGCTGTTCAAAAACGTCCGTCCAGCAAGGCCGCAGTATTGCTTGCGGCATCCCGTAGGGGGCGACCGTTGTTTGCGCGTGGAGCGTACTTCCAGTACGTGGGCACGGAAAATTGGTGACCTGCCTGCGCGAAGCCGCTACGGCCGCTTGCGCGCCAAAGCTGGCTTCAGCGGCGAGCGCGAAGGCAGGGAACGCCGCTGGCGGCTTTTTTCAACAGCCCCCAAAAGTAAATATCACCTACTTCAGAGGAGGTAGATTATGAAGGAAGAATCTCGTATTCCAAAAACCACCCTTGTATCCGCGTGGACAAGAAGAGGGTTATTCAAAAAGGCTGGCCTGATGGGGCTGGCTGTAATGGGGCTCGGTAGCGGGGTTGCTGGAATGATAGGCCGAGCGAATGCTGACGGACCTCAACGGTTTTCGCATCCTAATAAACGTGCAGGATCCCAAGTTCCTATGCGAACTCCTCCGCCAAAACGTAAGACCATTACGGAATTGTTGACGATCCTCCAAAGCCATACCGATGGACCCCAGGCTATAGAGGCCGCGAGAAACGGGGGGGCACGATTAACTCCCCCGGCTAGTAATCATCCTAGTCTCCCACTGGCCAACGCCGGCCCCTCGTTTTCTGTGGTTCTTGTTCCCGGCCACCTACAAGTGGGGCAAAGTTGGGTAAGGTTGCGAGAGGTAGATGTCTTACAAGACTCGACTTTTCAACTGCAAAACGATAGCCAAGCCAAGTCTCGCGCCATCCTTAAGATCGCGTTTCCGAAAAAGGGGTGGTATCTCCTAAATATTGAAGGGGCCCTCCCTCCAAATTCTGACGTTTCCGCGAAGATACGCCAATTGGGTCCAACGATTCCAGGATTGCCGTTCCAGGCCTGGAGTTATCCAAAAAATGTGAGCAATCAACCGGCGGGGCGGTCGTTTCCAGCTGTTTTTGAATATAAAGGCTCCAAGTATCCGTTAGAGTTCTATATCGAGAATGGGAGCCTGCTCTTTGAGGAAGTAAGGGTGGAAGCTCTCTGAATCTCAAAACTGCTGTTAAATGACCGCGCACCCGTATAGGAGAGAGGCTAAAGGTTTTGCTTCGGCTATTCGGATGATGATTCCTTCCAGTCCTTCCCCATCGCCTTGATAGATGTTTTTGTTAATCTTGGTTTCTCGAGTGAGATGTGCCAACATTGTAGCGACAGTGAACCTGATGTTCATGATAAAGGATTCGTCTATGGCTCTCATCCGTTTCCTGGCTTTCTTTCTCTTTTCCATGGT
>QJYE01000103.1 GCA_003235785.1 Nitrospirota bacterium | reverse complement strand
TGGAATCCCAAGGAAACCATGAGCGCAACTTGGATAGACCGGTTGCATCAACTGATTCGAAAAAGTTCCTTGCAAAATCCCATGAATAAGGAGAGTTGGGGATTTCTTCATCCCACTCCAGCGGACACCACTGCCTCGTGGACTCAGCACATCACCAATGGGAACCAACAGGTCATGCTCCGACTCAGCGATTTTCCTCAAGGCACGAGAAAATCCTCGACATTTGGACCACTCCATCTTTCTTCGTGGGCACCACTCTTTCCCTGGAACCTTTCCGCCCGGCTTCCTGGCATACTCGGGATAGCGGGCATTCTCATCTTTATTGGCTATTTCATCCTTCGCTACATGGTCACTAAAATCTATGCCTTCCCTTCGTTCTTCCATCGCAGCCACGAAACCGGAGCCGCCCCTCTTTCGCCATCGCCTTCCGCCTTAGAACATCTGATTGTGGTCGGTCCACCGGGTTCAGGCAAAAGCGTTCTGGCCGTCACCCTCGGCCCCGATTGCCCGGTGCTGGATATGCATGACACGTATGAAAAAGACACATGGGCTGAAAGCCTGGCTTCTTCTCTCCCTGAGCAGACCACTGCCGTCGTCCTGGATCATTTTGAATATCAATGGGATACGCCTGCTCATAGAAAAGAAACAGGGGTGCTTGTCGAGCGTCTCCTTGCCCGTGGTCTGAAAGTCTGTATTTTTTCAACGAGAGATCCTCTGGAATGGACCAGATCACAAATGTCCGGCCAGATTGAACCGGACCAGGACGCCACGCAGGCCTATTGGATTGATCTCTTGGGATCATTTGGGTTCACCCATTTCACCCCCAGTCGAATGGAAGCGTTACTTCAGGAATGGCTTCACCCACAAACGGAACATGCTAGCGGGACAGGACCAACCCTTCCCGTCAAACAGTGCTTACAGCAGGAATCCCTCCCGACCTTGCATCTGGAACGCATAGGGAATTGGATACGCGGGTATCAAGAATGGGCCACCTGGACGCCTAGTCAGATGAAAGAACAATTTCTCCACATTGGATGGCCGTATTATCAGGCCCTTTGGCAATGCTGCTCCTTGACCGAAAAATTAGCGCTCTATCATATTGCCGTCGACGGGTATGTCCATGCCGATAACCCCGCACTCACATCGTTATCCCAAAAAGGATTGATTCGCCTGACGCCAGACCTCCAAATCATGAATGACAGTTTTCGAAATTGCGTCTTGCAATTGGGCACAAATTTCCAGTTATCCAAATGGGAGAAGCAAATTCGTCCCGATACCTGGGGACAAATGAAATGGCCGTTTCTTTTCATTTTCGGAACCATCCTGCTCTTCTTCTTTTTCACGCAACAAGAATTCAAAAATTCATTTATTACATTAATGTCTCTCTTGCCCATACTCCTCCCTGCCCTGCCAGAACTCCCGACTCTTTTAACGGGATCCAAGAATACTCAAGGCTCGTCCGGCTAGCCATTGCATAAGGGTAGGCCCCTTCCAACTTGTACCCTTCCTTTTTTTCCTGGCTCTCGGTAGACCTTGCCGAGTGATTTCTTCTTCTCCATGAAAT
>QJYE01000166.1 GCA_003235785.1 Nitrospirota bacterium | reverse complement strand
CATCCAACAAAATCCAATATTTTCTATATTGCCACGAATGATTATATTTATAAGACGCGCGATGGGGGAGCCCATTGGCAAAATATGTCGCTTGGCATGACCCATTCGCGCGTCATCACTCTGGCGATTGACCCCTTATTTCCCGCCAATATTTTGGCGGGGACCAAGGGGGATGCGGTGTATAAAAGTTACGATGGCGGACAACGGTGGGTGTCACGACAAACAGGCCTCCAGGAGGTCACGATTACCTCAGTCGTTCATCAACTGGTATTTGCCCCCGGGTCGAGCAGTCATGTCTTTGCGGCCACTTCGTTGGGGGTGTTCGAGTCGAATGATGGTGGTGAGACCTGGGCCAAACGTATGGAGGGTATGAAAGAAGTGCTCATGGTTATTTCATTGGCCATTGACCCTCAGCAACCGCAAACGCTGTATGCGGGGACGAGTGGCGGGGTGTATAAGTCTGTCGATGGGGCCCAAACATGGGAAAAGGTCAACACCGGTCTGGTGGCGGCGGATGTGTTGAAATCTTCTCGATCCTTGAGTGTCACACGAATAAAGGTTGATCCTTTTAATCCCGATAGAGTGTATACCGCCACGTTAGAAGGGCTCTTTCAGACAGAGAATGGAGGAGCGTCCTGGCACCGCATCGGAGAATCATTGCCTGATCACATGCTGATTGAGTTGCTCCTTGACTCTCGCCAGCCTGGCGTGATTTACGTGGGACATCGAAAAGGCATATCCAGAAGTGAGGATGGTGGGGTAACATGGGAGACGCGCAATACGGGGTTGACCAATATCAATATTCGGGCGCTGGCCTTAAGCGAAATGGATTCTCACGTGCTCTATGCTGGAACGAATGGAAAAGGGCTATTCCAGAGTGAGGATAGTGGTGTATCGTGGAAACCTCTCCCACTTGTGGCCAGTGAAACCGGCCTCTAAGGTTATAAGGGAGTGGTGATTTGAATTGTTTCTTTCAAGTGATTAAGATTGGCTTCAGATCTCCTCTACAGAGAATGATGCATATGTTCGTGGGTCATTTACAGAAAGGATCGTGCTGTGGCGTTTTGGGATTCTAAACAAGGGCGGACTCGTGCCGATGCCATCTGTTCATTTTGTGGAAAAGCCAAAGGCGGCACCACAAATTTAATTCAAGCACCCACGAAGCTAGTATGCATGGAATGCCAAGCTCCGGGTTCTGTGTTGATTTGTACAGATTGTGTGCAGCAATGTTCAAAGTTTTTGTCGGGGAGTACCAACGACGGTCAGCCATCTTTGGACCTGCCTTCCGGTCCCCTACCGACGCCTCCTGAACTGAAAGCTATTTTGGATCAATATGTCATTGGTCAGGATCGTGCCAAGAAGATTCTGTCCGTGTCGGTTCACAACCATTACAAACGCGTGTTCAGCGGAAAAGAAATTCCAGATGTTGAGCTTGAAAAAGGCAATGTGATGTTGCTGGGGCCAACCGGGACAGGAAAAACGCTCTTAGCAAAGACCTTGGCGAGAGTGTTGCATGTCCCCTTTGCCATCGCCGATGCCACCACGGTGACAGAAGCGGGATATGTCGGTGAAGATGTGGAAAATGTCATTCTGAAATTATTGCAATCATGTGATTTTAATATTGCCCGCGCGCAAGTCGGGATTATCTATATTGATGAAGTCGATAAAATCAGTCGAAAATCAGAAAGCGCCTCAATTACGCGAGATGTTTCTGGTGAAGGGGTCCAACAGGCTTTATTGAAACTCGTTGAAGGCACCCTGTGCAATGTGCCCCCCAAAGGTGGCCGGAAACATCCTGAACAGGAATTCCTTCGAGTCGATACCAGCAATATTCTGTTTATTTGTGGCGGGGCATTTGTCGGCATTGAGGATATTATCGCCCAGCGGACCAATAAGAAACGCGTGGGATTTGGTGCCGCGTCGTCGCATGGCGCCTCTCAGAATTCTGAGGAATTGATGAAACAACTTCGTCCCGAAGACTTGTTGAAATATGGATTAATTCCCGAGTTTGTGGGGCGGTTTCCCATTTTGGCCTCTTTGAATGATTTGCGAGTTGAGGATTTGGTGCGTGTGCTGCAAGAGCCCAAAAATGCCTTACTGAAACAATACCAGGCCCTCTTTCAATTAGATGGAGTGGACTTAGCGTTTACCCCTCAGGCCATTCATGCCATCGCGTTGCGAGCCTCGTCCATGAAAACCGGCGCACGGGGTCTACGTGCCACATTAGAAGATGTGATGCTGGATTTGATGTATGACGTGCCTGCGTTGAAACATGTGAAACAGGTGGTGATTACGGAACAAGTGATTAATGGAGAAGGAACTCCTGAGCTTGTCTATGCCAGAAAAGGCGCGTAAATACTTCAACCTGCGGTTGTTGCATTATTGTCTCCTCTGGCTTATGCTACCCCAGAAAGTTGTTCATCACGAAGTGTGGGCCGCGTGATGAATGGATCAGGTGAGGCGGCCCTTCACTGATGTTGTTTTGCTCATGTATTTGTAAGGAATTTGATTGGAAGTTAGTCCTAAGTCGCCTCCTGTTCCGCGTTCTCGGGCCGTTCCTTCCCTTCTCTCCTCAATTCGTGCAAAACAATATCGCTTAAATAGTAAGGAGGGACCCCAATGGGTTCAAAGATTTATGTAGGTGGTTTGCCCTATTCCACATCAGAGCAGGAATTGTCTGATTTATTTGCCCAGTATGGAGGCGTTCAATCAGCCAAGGTGATTACAGACAAGTACACAGGGCAATCACGAGGGTTTGGTTTCGTGGAAATGGGATCGGATGCTGAAGCCAAAGCAGCGATCGAGGCACTTAATGGAACCGAGTTAGGGGGACGTTCCCTGACTGTTAATGAGGCCAAGCCTCAAGCTCCACGTACGGGAGGCTTCGATGGAGGCAATCGTGGGGGTGGTGGAAGAGGTGGCGGCGGTAATCGTGGCGGCGGCGGAGATCGTTGGTAGTATACTAATTACGACATACCGTGCTTGTAAGCGGGGAATCTGGGAACAGATTCCCCGCTTTTTTTTACCTTGGGTAACGAGCCTCAAACATTGTAGAATGATTTATGTGTAAAAACTTGCATTTCACCTTTCAGACAATGTCCGCTGAAATGCTGATGGGAGTCGATCGCGGTCATCAAACAATCCTTAATCTGTCATTCCCGCTCACTACCCGCGGGAATGACGGAACGAGGACACAGAGACCTCATCCACAGATCGTGAACTTCATCAGACAATGTCTGGAAAATAAGGTCTAAAGGTTTACAATTTTATGCCTCATGTTTTCTTGAACCTAGAAACGGCAGTTTGGCGTGAAAAAGCTGTGCGCAACCTCTTTATGTGCATAGGTAATTCCTACTACTCGTGGTCACCTTGAGGGTGATGAGAGATTGTTGAAATTTCCTGGGTGCATGAAGAGGTTGTGCAGACTTTTGTGATCCAACTGCTGCTTCTAGGTTGAAAGAGGCTGTTGATTTTTTGCCTATTTCTTCCATCCCACTTGCACAGAATGGACATACGTTATGAGTGATCATCACCCCACAGCTTCTCAATCTCCCTCCAAGAAACCGGGAGCCACTCAGGGACCAACACAACGACTCTCCGAACTTTCTTCCCTTGAACTGATTGATCACTGTTTGGCGTCTTTGCCGGAAGGCGATGAACGGATTGCGCTTCTCTATCAATTGCGGCATCGATTGATAGCCTTGACCACATCGACGCAACAGCATGAAACCGAACGATCGAAAATGCAGGCAGTCATTGAAAAGTTGACGGCTCCGGCTAATCGAATTGGAACCTTGATTGGTCTCCCCGAAAAAGGGGTGGCCAGAATCGTGGTAGGAGGAGGAGAATTTTACGCAAATGTGGATCTTCAACTCGAAGGCGATGTGCCGAAAGTGGGGCATCAGATTTTAGTGAATGAAGCCTACGTCGTCATTCGGTCTCTCGGCTATGATCAGAATGGTCCAATCGTGAAAGTGCGAGAATTACTAGGGGATGGGCGTCTTCGGATTGATCAGGAGGCTGGTAGGCAAGGGATTCTCATTCAACGAGCTGATGAGCTGGCCAACGTCGATGTGAAGGTCGGTGATGAGGTTCGCCTGGATCCGACCCATAGGATTGCGATTGAACGACTGGAGAAATCGTCCACCCAATCACATCTGCTGGCAGAGTTGCCGACGGTGAGGTGGGAACACATCGGAGGACAGCAAGAGGCCATTGAGTCGATTCGCCGGTCCATTGAATATCCGCTCCTCCATAAAGAATTGTTTGCCCGGTATCAATTTCAGCAACCCAAAGGTTTCTTGCTCTATGGTCCTCCGGGTTGCGGGAAAACGTTGATTGGCCAAGCCACAGCCGCAAGCCTGGGAGATCTCTTAGCGGAACATTCGGTGCCGCCTGCCTCGCCGACGGACACTTCCGCTCAACAGGGGAATCCCACACTTCCGCCAATTGAGGGAGGAGTGTTCCTCCATGTTAAAGGTCCGGAAGTGCTGAATATGTGGGTCGGGGAATCGGAACGAATCATTCGAGATTTATTCCTCCAGGCACGGCAACAACGACAGGCGGGAAAGTTACCGTTTATCTTTATTGATGAAGCTGAGTCCATTTTGGGGACGAGACGATCGATGCGGTCTTACAATCTTTCCAATACCCTTGTGCCGATGTTTTGTGCCGAGCTTGATGGCATTGAAAGCCTTTCACAGGTGGTGGTCATTTTGGCCTCGAATCGTCCAGATATGATAGATCCCGCCGTGCTGCGGCCTGGACGAATTGATCGAAAGATTAAAGTTGGCCGTCCTGGACGACAGGATGTGGGAGATATTTTACGGGTCTATTTGACGGCGGATTTGCCGTATGGCTCACAGGAGGCTGGAGAAGAGAGGACCGGGGATGGTACTCCCGTAGCTCAGATCATCGATGGCATCGTGGAGAATCTCTTTCAGTCGAGTCAGGAGAATCGAGTGCTCGCTATTCGGTTACGAAACGGTCGCCGAGAAATTTTGTATCGACGTGATTTGTTGAGTGGTGCGGTATTAGCTGGAATCGTCAGACGTGCAAAAGAAAAGGCCATTGAGCGGGCGATTCAAGCGGGCGATCAGAAACATTCGGGTCTGACGTTGGAAGATGTGGTGATGGCCACCGATGAAGAATTTAAAGAGAGCGAAATTTTCCCGCCAGATGATTCGGCTGAGGAATGGCTGAAGCTCTTGGATTATCACCCCGATCAGGTGGTCGGAGTGTCCTCGTTAAAGCCTGGCA
>QJYE01000338.1 GCA_003235785.1 Nitrospirota bacterium | reverse complement strand
ATGATGTGGTGCAAGGTGAGGAAGAACGCATGCTCCTCAGGCCCCAGGCGAAGGAGGTGGGCGCGCCACAGGGGACTGGTGGTGAGGTCAAAGGCTTGCTGGGCGTCTTCATCGATGAAGCGTTGCACCTCGGCCTCGCATGTTGGTGCAGAAAGGCCTGTGAGGTCCTGAAGTGGCAGGGAGACCGGAGCGGCGGGGGCAATGACTTGCACGGGGTGCCCGTCGACCAGCGCAAAGGATGTGCGCAGGCTTTCGTGTCTGGCCACCAAGGCGGTCAAGCCGGCCTCGAGGGCCGCCACGTCTAAAGGCCCACGGAGTCGCCAGGCATAGGGCAACAGATAGGTCGTGCCTCCGGGCTCCCATTGCTCTAAAAACCACAGGCGTTGCTGGGCAAAGGAGAGCGGAAGAGTTGGGGGACGAGGCTGTGGAGTAATTCCAAGGGAGAATGGCTGTGTATTGAAATGTTTCAGTCGCTGGGCAAGCCATTGTTGCTTGGCCTGTGTGTGCTCAATATTGGTCGACATGGGGGATGGTGACGGGTAGGAACATCTGGAGCATGTGCTAACGCAGATCCCGTCGTTTCATGTTTTCGTACAGGAGGTTGGTACAGGATGCCAAGGGACTCGCACCGCTTTTTCCATTTGGGAGTCGGCCACCGGCATCTTTGAACTGACTCAATGTTTGTTCCATACCGGTTTGAGCCCCGAATAAACAGGGCGTACTATAATTTACGAGAGAGACCCCCCCTTTCTCCAAATCGTCAAAACTCCAGGAGGGGGATTTTCCCCCGGCGATCTGATTAACCATGATGGGACATCTAATAGTATCCTTGATCTGTTTGACTATTCCTAAATCTGGCAACGCTTCGACCAGGATGGCATCTGCCCCACAATCCGAAAACGCCTTGGCTCTCCGCATCCGCTCGTCAGGGTCCGAGGCATCTGTTCTGGCAATGACGACGAGGTTTTGTCGAGTGGCCAACACACGAGTGAGTTTCACGAGATATTCATCTAATTCCAGGAGTTGTTTTCCTGGAAAATGGCCACACCGTCGAGGCCGTTTTTGATCTTCCATTATGACCCCGGATGCCCCCGCAGCTTCAAGAAGAGAGACGACGTGACAGGCAATTTCACTATCCCCGAACCCATCATCGATATCGATCAACAGGTGATGATGTGGCAACACGGTTCGCACCCGTTGAGCAAAAGCTACCAAATCTGTCCAACAAATAAAGCCGATATCCGGTAGCCCATAAAAACTGGCCGCAAAACTAAATCCGCTTAAAAATAATCCGTTATAATACTGGGCTGCAACCGAAGCAGAAAAGACATCATAGGCCCCGATAAAGGGAAGAAATGTTCCCTTGGTTATTTCCGCCCTGAGAAGGGTTCCTGGTCTTTGTCGCATGGCACTTCCTTTTGGTGGCCTGTTGAGAAGGAGATAACGAATAACATTCACAAACCTCGTTGAGAGAATATATACCTCTCTGATTACTTGTTGATGCAAAACCCCACAAAACTTAGTCGGAATTTTTTACTGTAAAATGAAGCTATTGTTGATTGAACCCGTAAAATAAGAAAGCCATCAAAACGACAAGGTCTTTTATGAAAATTTTTGCATCTGTACCGTTTAAAAATCGAAAAGAGCCAGATCAGGATGTGGGCGGGCCAAATGAAGTGAGTGAGTCATCCCTTGGCCAATCCGGAAAAGTCGCGCCTAAATATGAATCGATAGCCATGGCAAATTCGGCGACAGTTGGTCGTTCAAAAAGAGTTCGGACGGGAAGGTCAAGATCCAGCATGGTTCGAAGACGGACCACTACTCGTGTCGCTAACAGGGAATGGCCTCCCAAGGCAAAGAAATTATCATGTACTCCAATATCGTCTATTTTTAACAGGTCAGTCCAGAGCTCCACCAGGATGCTTTCTAAGGGGGTTCTCGGCGATTCGTATGCCCTGGGTTGGCCCCGATCTATTTGCTGGGGGGCAGGTAACCCGCATCGATCTACCTTGCCATTGGGCGTGAGTGGAAACTGCTCCAAGACGACAAACGCTGCCGGGATCATGTAATCCGGCAACCGCGCTGCCAAGGCTTCCCGCAGCTCTCCGCTGGACGACGGTTCCGCTTTGGCCGGGATGACGTAGGCCACCAGGTGCTTATGCCCCGTAGCCGTTTCCCGAGCTACCACGATCGCTTGCCTTACTGACTCGTGCTGTTCCAAGGTGGCCTCAATCTCGCCCAGTTCAATGCGGTAGCCGCGGAACTTGACCTGAGCATCCCTCCGGCCCAGGAATTCGATGTTGCCATCGGGCCGATATCGGGCCCAATCGCCCGTCCGATACAACCGTGTACCAGGTTGGTGGTCGAATGGATGGGGCATGAACTTCAAGGCGGTCAGCTCTGGCCGATTCCAGTAGCCTCGTGCCAGACCCTCTCCCCCAATGTACAACTCGCCTTGAACCCCAATGGGAACGGGATGAAGTGTTTCATCAAAAATATACAGCTGCATGTTCCAAATTGGCCGGCCAATAGGTGGGAGCACCATCCATTCGGAAGGAGATCCGCTAAGAGCATAGTGACTGACGACGTGAGCTTCCGTTGGACCATATTGATTGACGAGGATCGTGTGACTCAACCGCTCAAACAATTGAATCACCGAAGATGTAATGCGCAGTTGTTCCCCGGCCGTTACAATCTCTCGCAACCATGTGGGGGGGGCGTCTAACGCCATAAACGTGTGCATTAAGTCTTCCAACAGGACAAACGGGAGAAACAGCCTGGTCACCCGGTGCTCACAAATCCGGCGAACCAGCGTGGGCAAGTCCCGCCGCGTCTCCTCATCCATGAGCACTAAAGTCCCGCCTCCGCATAATGCGGTGAAGATTTCTTGCAACGAGACGTCAAAACTCAGAGCGGAAAACTGCAAGGTCCGGTCACCGGCCCCACAACCCGATTGGAAGTGTTGCCAGGTCACCAGATTCACGAGTGTTTGGTGATGAACGGCAACCGCTTTCGGTTGGCCGGTAGAGCCTGAGGTAAAAAGGAGATAGGCCAGCTGACCTGGTGTAGACAGGCAGAAAGGATTATGGCCCTCTTCTGCACGGGCCAGCGTTTCGTTCAACCACACGGTCTGCCACAGAGGGCCGTCAAGATCGTCGACAAGGCCTTGCCTGGTAAGCACCACGGCCGGCTTGACATCCTGCACCATGAACGCCAGCCGCTCTGTCGGCAATTCCGGATCCAGCGGCACATACGCTCCGCCAGCTTTCAAAATGGCCAGCAGGCTAACGATGAGGTCCACGCCGCGTTCTAAGCACACCCCCACTGGCACCTCTGGCTCAACGCCCAGTGCTTGCAGATGGGACGCCAATCGATTGGCCCGGCAGTTGAGTTCTCGATAAGTCACATGGCAATCCTCAAATACCATCGCCACTGCATCGGGCGTTCGGCCTGCCTGGGCTTCAAATAGCTGGTGGATGCATGCCGTTCGGGGAAAGTCCATCGTCGTCTGATTCCATTCGACCAGGGCCTGGTGTCGTTCTGATTCGGCCAGCAGGGGTAATTCCCCAATCCGTTTCTCGGGGTCAGAGACGATTCCCTCTAACAGCACCTCCAGGTTCCCCAACATCTGCTGGATGGTCGTCGGTTCAAACAAGTCGGTGCGGTATTCCATCACAGCCTGCAATCCTTCCGGATTTGCCGCTAAAAACAACGTAAGGTCGAATTTTGCAGTCCCTGTCGATACGGGTAACAGGGTTGTCTCCAGCAAACCCAAAGGCATCACATGTTCTTCCAGGTTTTGCAAGACAAACATCACTTGGAAGAGTGGGGACGTGCTTCCGTCCTGCAGACCCCGTATGGCTTGGACCACTTTCTCATACGGTATGTTCCGATTCGCATAAGCTTCTAGTGCCATCTTGCGAACGCGGGTGAGCGTTTCCCGGAACGTTGGCTGTCCGCTCAAATCGCTTCGCATTACCATGGTGTTGAGAAGCAAACCAACCAAACCTTGGAATTTCAAGAGATCCCGGTTGGCGATCGGAGTCCCGACTACGATATCATCCTGCCCGCTATAGCGTGACAGCAACACCTGAAAGGCCCCCAGTAACGTCATAAATAAGGTCATTTCCTGTTCAGTGCTTAACTTCTTCAACTGCTCCAGCAATGAACTGCTGAACAACCTTCGCTCGGTCGCACCTCGTTCATTTGGTGCCGATAGCCGAGGATAATCAGTAGGTAGGTTCAACACTGACAATTCACGACCCAACTTTGTCCGCCAATATTCCAATTGGTTGTCAGCTACGCTGCTCGCCAGCCATTGTCTTTGCCACTGGGCATAATCGACATAACGATAGGGTAAGGGCGGCAATGCGATGGTCTTTCCCACTGCGAAGCCTGCGTATAACTCGCTCAACTCCTCTCGAAAAATTCTCAGTGACCATTCATCCATGCATATATGGTGAAATGTCAATAACAAGACATGTTCCGTGGCACTCAGTCGAACCAACCGGCCCCGCCACAGTGGACCTTTGCTGAGGTCAAAGAGTTGGGAGGCCTCTTGAGAGGCCATGGCCTGCCATCCGTCTTCCCGGGCTACGGAGGACATGGGACTTAAATCCTCGAGCGGGAGAAGAAACTCCCTGGCGGGTTGAACATGTTGCCCCACTTGATCCCCTAACAGGACAAAGGTCGTCCGTAGGGGGTCATGGCGTTCTTCCAATACCTGCAAACTTCTTCGCAACGCCTCCACCTGCAAGTCCCCCAGGATCCTAAAAGCAAAAGAGGTGTTGTACACGGCACTATTGGACATGCTTTGTTGCAGGAACCACATTCGCTCTTGCGCATAGGAGGCTGGGGCCGTTGCCTCCATCACCTGCTCCGTCAACGGCGACAACGGCTCACCGCCGACCAGTAGGGCTTCGATTCGCTTGGCCAACTCCCCAAACGTGGGTGCCTCAAAGATCTGTGATATCGGCAGCTCCGCCCCGAACACCAGACGAATTCTAGTTGTCAGACGCATGGCCAATAGCGAATGCCCCCCCAGGGAGAAGAAATGATCATGAAGACTGACTCGCTCTAAGCCGAGGAGTTGACACCAGATATCAGCCAGCTTGCGTTCAGTATCAGTGTGGGGAATAACAACGGTTTCCGTCCGACCCATCTGTCTCCACTCCGGCGCCGGCTTATCTTTGTGCCAGTCCGGAAAAGCCTGGAATAATAAGGTATCAATTTCACGGGTTAATTGGGCGATGGTTGGGTGCTCAAAGAGGGTGCGGAGGGGAAGATCAAATTCAAGGACCTGGCGAAGGCGCGCCATGACTTGTGTCGCCAAGAGGGAATGGCCGCCCAGGGCAAAGAAATTATCATGTATGCCGATCTTGTCTACTTTTAGGAGATCGCCCCAAATCGTCGCCAGGAGTTCTTCTAGTTGATTTCTAGGGGCCATTTCGCCGCCGCCGCACACCCTGTGGGCTTGCTCCGGTGGGGGCAATGCCTGTCGATTAACTTTGCCATTGGGGGTTAATGGGAGGGCTTCAAGTATTACGAAGGCGGCAGGAACCATGTAATCGGGAAGCCGAGTTAGTAGATAGGACCGAAGGAGCGGAGGGTTGAGTGGGGCCTCTGGGATAGGTACCACATAGGCAACCAACTGGTTCTCCCCGGGCGTTTCCTCCCGACAGAGGACCACAGCGTTCTGTATAGCCGGGTGTTGAGCCAACACGTTCTCAATCTCTCCCAATTCAATGCGAAATCCGCGCAGCTTCACTTGCTGGTCAAGTCGCCCAAGATACTCCAATGTCCCATCTGAATGAAGACGGGCAAGGTCTCCAGTTCGATAGAGGCGAGTCCCTTCATGTAGACCAAATGGATCGGGAATGAAGCGTTCTGCGGTGAGATCGGGACGATGCAGATACCCACGGGCAAGCCCTGCTCCTCCTACATAGAGTTCACCCGTGACGCCAATGGGAAGCAGGTGCTTATATTTATCCAACACATAGACATGCAGATCTGCGAGCGGCCGGCCAATGACACTTCTTGAAGAGAGCATGTTGTTCGTCAGTGCCTGAGCGGTGACATGAACGGTGGTTTCGGTGATGCCATACATATTGATGAGTTGCGGACCGGTGTCTCCATGGCGCGCATACCAGGGATCAAGATCGTGCATAGCTAATGTCTCGCCAGCTAAAATGATATAGCGCAAGGCTAAGGTATGCTTGAGCTCGCCGGAGTCTTCGACTTGAATAAGTTGCTTGAAGCTTGAAGGGGTTTGGCTCAACACGGTGACCTGCTCGCGCAGTAATACTGCATAGAACTCTTCCGGAGAACGACTGACAAGGTAAGGCACGATGACGAGCCGCCCTCCGGAGAAGAAGGCCCCCCAGATCTCCCAAACGGAAAAATCAAAGGCAAAGGAATGGAAGAACGTCCACACATCTTGGGCAGTAACGTGAAAAAAGTCTTGAGTGGATTGGAACAGTCGCACCACATTGTAGTGACTGACGAGGACCCCTTTGGGGTGCCCCGTCGAACCCGACGTATAAATCACGTAGGCCACGTTCTCAGGAGTGGCTCCAGAATTCAGATTCCGCTCCGACTCTTGATGAATGTCAGCCCAATCGGTATCCACACAGATGACTTGGCCTGGACAGGCCGGCAGCTTGGTTTGAAGAGCCGCCGTGGTCACGAGGAGGCAAATCCCTGCATCCTCAATCATGTAGCCTAGACGGTCCGTCGGGTAGCTGGGATCCAACGGCACATACGCCCCACCCGCCTTCATGATGGCCAGCAGGCTGACAATAAGGTCCAGGCCACGCTCCAGACACACGCCCACCCGGACTTCTGGCCTCACCCCTTGCCGTCGGAGATACTGCGCGAGCTGATTGGCACGAGCGTTGAGCTGCCCATAGGTTAGTTGTTCCTCCCCCCACACTACTGCCACGGCTTCGGGGGTCTTCGTCACTTGGGTTTCAAACAGGTCAGGCAGATTCGCGTCTTTGGGGTAGGCCGTTGTGGTGTCGATCCAGTCGATAAGCTGCTGGTGATATTCTGCGTCGGTTAAAAAAGAAATTTGCGTGACTGGACGTTTGGGATTGGCGATCAATCCTTCTAACAAGAGTTGATAATGCTCCGTGAAGCCAGCCATCGTGGTATCCGAAAAGAGATTTTGAGGATAGTATAAAAATCCTTCTATCCCAGATTCCGTTTCTTCGCAGACCATGTGGAGATCAAAATTCCCGGTTCGGTTTTTTACAGGAAACGGATGGGCTTCAATTTCTGGAAAGGTTAAGCAAAGATCGGACAGTTGCCGAAATTGAAAGATGGCTTGGATGACGGGATAGCGATCGGGATCGCGCACCGGCTTGAGCACCTCGACTAAGTTTTCAAAGGGCAGATCCTGATGTCGATAGGCTTCCAAACATGTTTTTCGCACCTGACGCAGAACTTCGAGAAACGTCGGTTGGCCCACAATTTGTATCCGCAACACCAACGTGTTGACTAAAAAGCCAATAAGATCTTCCAGGTCGGTGTGGGTGCGTCCGGCAATGGGGGTGCCCACCAGAATATCCCGTTGGCCCGTATACCGGAACAACAGAATTTGAAAGACCGCCAACAATGCCATGAACATCGTGATGCCTTGCGGTTGAATGAGTTGTTTGAGGTTGGAAATTGCTTGAGGCGGTAGGGTGAATGCCATGTACTTTCCAGGTCCGGAATTGTCCTTGGGCCGGGCACAATCAGATGGCAATTGAAGGACGAGCGGAGCTTCTTTTAGTTGCTGTTTCCAAAATGCCAATTGCGACGCCAGTTTTTCGTCGGTGACCTGGGTTTGCTGCCAATAGGCATAATCTTGGTATTGAATAGGGAGGGGAGTTAAGGGGTTGGGCTGCCCCGCCATCGTTGCGGCATAATAACGGCTGAGTTCCTGACAGAAATTTTTTAGCGATGTTCCATCACACACCATATGATGGACAGTGAAGACCAATACATGGTCGTCCGAGCTACACCGAATAAGGGTGAATCTGAGGAGCGGGCCGGAGAGAAGATCAAACGGCTGGCGTGGTTCGTCGATCAGGAACCGATCAATTTCGGCTTCAAGCTGAGCAGGGGAATAGGAGGAACAATCCCTCTCCTGGAACGGGGCAGTGAGAGTTGGTTGGATGACCTGAATCGGCTGTCCATCGATTTCCTGAAATATCGTACGCAGGGTTTCATGGCGTGCAAGAATAAGGTTGAGGCTCGTGACCAGGGCTTCAGTGTGTAACAATCCCTTCAATCGCCAGGCCCGGGAAATATTATACTCGGGGCTTTGGGGATCTAGTTGGTAAAGAAACCACAGTCGCTGTTGGGCCAGCGAGAGCGGCGCGTGAACGCCCATAGGCTTTTTGGTAATTGAAGACCGTTTATACGCCATAATCTAATTATCTGCCATCACACAGGAACGCTGGAAACGTTTCCTCGCCCTCAACCTAAATAATTTTTAAAAGGGGCCTGAGGGTCCACGTAGACATTCAGGCATGCGGGAAGACCAGACTCTACGGCCCGGCGCAGCGCCGGTTGAACCTGCTCAGGCTGGTCGATGGATTCGGCATAGCCACCGAAGCTTTCCATGATTTTTTCATACTGTATTCGAGGGAGATACCTGGTTGCCGGTTCATGATCGGGAGGGAAAAGTCTTCGAAAATCATTGGTTGCGCATGGGCCATCATTATTCACCACGACAATGATGATAGGGATGTTATGACGAAACGCTGTTTCCATTTCCATAGCAGAGATGCCAAAGGCCATATCTCCACAGATCACAACGACCATACGGTCCGGGGAGCTCAATTTCGCCCCGATCCCGAATGGGATTCCTACGCCCATACAGCCGTTCGAGCCGGCAGTTAATCGTGAAACTGGCACATAGCTGACAAGTATTTCTTGTGCTGCGGCCATGGTGTCACGTCCATCGAGGACACAAATAGCTTCGTGTGGAAGAAATTCACGGATTTCTTTCATCAGTCGGTGTGGAGACATGGGATGGCTCGAGTGCTGTGTGCGCTGTAGGCGTTGTTGAATAGCCTTTCTTTCCTTCTGTTGAAGAAGGGTCCGCCACTCCTGGCGTTTTGCAGAACATGTCGCCTCCCTCCCATGTTGTTTGATTCGGGAAAGAAGGGCCTGTAAGACATGCCTAACATCCCCTTCGATTAATATGGAAGAAGGGCGATCCACGGCTAAGTTTTCCCTGGCAATGTCCACATGGATCAGTTTGGCGTCATTGGAAAATTGGGTTCCAAAACGAAACGTCCAGTTGAGCCGTGCTCCCAGTAAGAGGATCGTATCCGCTTGCTGTTGGAGGAAATCCCGTGCGCCATTAAAACAGCATGGATGGTCATCGGGGAGAAACCCACGGCCCATGGGAGACGTGATAAAGGGGATTTGATAGGTCTCAATGAGAATTTGGAGTTCTTCATAAGGTTCAGACCATCGAATTCCCTTACCGATTATCACTGCGGGGCGTTGAGCTTGAAGAAGACATTTCGCAGCTTGCTGTATAAGCAAAGAATCGGGCTTCGGAGGTTTGGGAGGATCGGACAAAGGAGTTTCAATGAAAGTAACCTTGCCATTTAAAACCTCTCCCGGTAAATCCAAGTAAACAGGACCAGGTTGCCCCATCATGGCCAGGTGGTACCCGCGGCTCACATATTCGACAATTTTTTCAGGAGAATCGACTTCAGCAGCCCATTTGGTGAGAGGCTGGAATAATGTTGCTCCATCAAGCATTTGAAAGGTTCCTCGCCTTGTATGAGTTTTGCCTCCAAGAATAAGCAGCGGCCAACAATTGTCCTTCGCCACCAGGATACTTGTTGTTGCATTGGTAACCGCCGGACCAGCCGACAAAATGGCAATAGCTGTCAATCGACCGCATGCATAATTGTGGGCAAGCGCCATAAACCCCGCTGCCTGTTGATGATGAACCCCAATCACACGAATACCTACCTGGGAGCATGCCGGGAGGGTCTCTTTGATAGGGGCTCCCAAAATACTATAGGCATGCGTGACCCCCAAGGCTTTGAGGGTATGGGCCAGAAGTTCGTGACCATTCATTGAATGACCGTACTCACTTGAAGGTCGATGAAGAATTTTTCCTTTCTGTTGCTAGAGAGATTGGCAACATTCCGTCAGGGTGGCCCGATCAAGGTTCTTGATAAAAAACTGATGAAGTTCCGCCACAGTGGGATGTTCAAAAATTGTGACGGCATCAATGGAGAGAGAGGGCGTAAGGTTCTGTAGACGATTGGCAAGTTGCATTGCTCGAATCGAATCACCTCCAAGCACAAAAAAGTTGTCATCTTTTTCAATCTGATCTATCGCAAGATGACTTTGGTATAGGCTTAAGATGAAGTCCTCCAATTTTTCCGAAGGCCCTTTCGATGACGGCGCTAATGATCCTGATAACTGCTCAGCTACGACTCGACGTTGTATTTTTCCCGTGGGCCCTTTGGGTATATCTTCTAAGAAGAACACCTTTTTGGGAATTTTATAATGGGCCAATCGTTCCTGGAGCCAGTGCCGTAATTCCTTTTCGGTAAGACGAGCCTCTTTTCCAAGCACCACGGCCGCTGCCACTTCTTCCCCCAACGTCGGATGCGGCATCGCAAATGTCACCGCTTGCTGGATGCTCGAATGTTGCAGGAGGACTTGATCAATTTCTAAGGGAGCAATCTTCTCTCCACCACGATTAATCTGTTCTTTGATTCGGCCGGTCAAAAAAAGATAGCCTTCCGCATCCAGAAA
Source organism: Nitrospirota bacterium (assembly GCA_003235785.1). Classification (GTDB taxonomy): domain Bacteria; phylum Nitrospirota; class Nitrospiria; order Nitrospirales; family UBA8639; genus Nitrospira_E. The sequence continues at coordinate 6,279 of QJYE01000338.1, read as the reverse complement.
GCCTTGATCTCCGGTACGAAACCATCCCTCTGTAAATGCCTGTTCATTGGCTGTGGGATTGTGACTGTACCCTGTCATGACATTAGGGCCACGAATCCCTACTTCTCCGGTTTGCCCAATGGATAGCGCGTCACCCGTTTCTGACAAAATCCGAATTTCAGGCCCTGCTGGTAAACCGACGGATCCCGGTTTTCTGACCCCAGGCGGTAATGGATTGCTGGCCATTTGATGTGCCGCTTCGGTCATGCCATAGGCCTCAATGACCGGCACGTTAAAGCGCTGTTCCAATTCGGCCATGACGGTGGGAGCCAAAGAAGCCGAGGACGAGCGGATAAACCGTAAGCTGTCGGGAGGAACTGTCTCTGCTGACGCTTTGGCCTGGGCCAGCACCGCCTGATGAATGGTCGGCACGGCGGTATACCAGGTCGGCTGAAACGTCCGAAGCCAGGAAAACACCTCGGCAGGAGAAAAACCGGGAGAACAGACGAGGCTTCCTCCACTGCCTAGAGACGCAAGCAGGGCCCCTACCAAGCCATGGATGTGAAACAGGGGCATTAGATTAAGACAGCAATCATTGGAGGTTAAGGCCAGACTAAGTTGCAGATGTCGTATGGACGCGCACAGATTGCCTTGGGTCAGAGGAACTTGTTTGGGACGAGCCGTAGTTCCCGAAGTATGAAGGATCAAAGCAACATCATCAGAGGCAACGGTATGGACAGGAACAGGCGACCGCTTTGTCTTTCCTTCAATGGAAAAACAGCCTGCCGCCTGTTCAGTCTGAGGACAAAGCTCCAAGACGGGTATACCTCTGGCATGCGCGACCTCCCGAGCCGGTGATTGGAGAGTCGATGCAATGAGTAATGCCGATGCATCCAAATCATCTAAATAAAACTCCAATTCGTTCTTTTGGTAGCCAGGGTTGAGTGGGGCACATGTCGCATATGTGGCACAAGAAAGGAATGCCAGTGCTAGCTCTGGACCATTGGGCGCTAAGACAGCAATGCGCGCTGACTGCCCCAAGCCGAGATGCTGAAATCTTTCTCTTAACACCAAGAGTTGTTTCAACAATTCAGCATGCGTCAGGGATAGGCGATTGGGTGCCAGTAAGGCCGCTTGCTCCGGGAGCTTTGGGGCCCAATACTCAAAAATCTGAGCCAAATTGCTATAGGTAGGAAGAGACATTTCTTACATAAGAAGGTTGTGGAAGTTTGAGAAAGAATCCCTCAATAAGCTTCAGAAACCATTTCTATTCGGAGAGGATCTGTAAATGCCCCATGCCGGTGAGGGTCTGCAAATCAAGATCCGCGAGACACCGCACCTTCACATAATTTAAGGTTAACGTGCCTTCCACATGGACGGGGCCTGTGGCCTTCGTAAAGTCCGCCTGGCTCCAGTCACTGGCCTGAGTGTCCAGCCGTACCCCTAATTCCGTGCCTCCTTTGGTGCCCGTGAACTTAATATGCACATAGCCGCGATCAATGGCGGCTTTGAAGGCCTCCGCCGTTTTCTCGGGACGGAGCCCAACTTCCACGGGATGGTCTCCCGTCGCCAAACGCGTGACTAATTCATCCGGTTTGGGTGGCTCGGTACTTGGTGGTGGAGGCGGTGGGGGCGGATTTTCCGCTTGTTGTCGGGCCACCTCCTCCATATGTTTGCGCAAACTCAGCGGCCGCATGTCTGTCCAGACTTCGTTGATGTAGGCTAGGCATTCCGCTTTGGGCCCTGAAGGCCCACGATCTTCCCAACCCAAAGGATTCTCTCTGTCCACTGGCCAAATAGAATATTGTTCTTCGTGATTCACCACCACTTTATAGGTGGTCAGGTCTTCTTCCTCATCAATCGCCATTTGATCCTCCTCGATACCTTATTGGGTTACCACAAAGTGCCTGCACAAACAGTCGGTTTTTGCGTAATTGGGGAGCATCTCCTAAGGTAAACCTGGCCCGGGAATAGACTCTCCCCAGGGAAATATATTGTATAACGGTTTCCACCTTATGCCCAATGGCCTATTTGCCAAGGGAAGGGTCCGCAGAAGGCGGCCTAGCCCTCGCCTCTTCTTCCACACCAGCTTCGAGGTTTCGTCCAGAAACTACCTCTATTTTAGTCCAGCAGGTAGTGGGGCTTGGCTGTGAACCCAACAGTGTAGAGCCCACAGGAATTCCCCATTTCAAACAGCGAGGAGACAATAAAGCGTTTGTTTGGAAAGGACTTCAGGAGGATGAGAATTGACAACAGTCAACCTGGAATCGACTCAGATTTCACCGCGCAGCCTTGATAAAAATAGGCAAAGGGTTTGGGTACTCCAGGAAGATAAAATGTTTTTAAGGAGGGAACCGCCCAGGATTGGGCTTGGATCAGTTCCGCCATGGGCCGGTTGAGATGACAGCCATCCCCAATATGCTTCCAATAGGGGGTCAAGATATTTTGCCATCTGCGGACTGATCCATCGGGGCTTTGTCCATGCTCCAGAAATAAAAACCTGCCACCGGGTTTCAGTACGCGATGAATTTCTTGGATGGCCAAGGAAATTTTGGGCACACTGCAAAGTGTCATCGTACTCAGTACCGAATCAAATGAGTGATTCAAAAACGGAAGAGCTTCACCTGAGGCGATAATCCATTTGACCTGATTGACTAAACTAGGTTGATTGGGAATCTGAGACCGGGCGATGGAAACCATCCCGGGATTCGGATCGATGGCCGCGACCGAATCAATGCCGCTGGAATAAAACGGCACGTTTGCCCCCGTCCCAAACCCGATCTCCAGCACCGCCCCCGAGGCCTGCGCCAATAACGATTCGCGCAAGGGCCCAAACGCCGCCTGCTTCATACTCCAATCCAGGACTCTCGGAAACACCTTTCGCGAATACCACCCGCGTGTCATAACATTTTCATTGAAATTGACTTAATCCACCCACGGTGCCCTGTGGAAGAGAAGGAATATGATGCTATCGAACGAACTTGATCATTCTAACCTTCATAATGAGCAAGAAACCTTTTTAGCTTCTTCGCTGAAAACTACTATACGGTAGGCAAAAAACGAATGTACCTCCTTTATTCATATCCTATGAATATTGAAATTCTATTGGGAATAGCGAACAGAAACCTGAATACTCCCTCATCAGGGCTCTAGCTCAAGACACCCATTTGTTAACAAGAAATAATCGGATTTTCTGATGAAGAGAAGTCTGTGCAGTCGGTGGGATGTTTGGTGCCGAAGGCTGGACTTGAAGTCGCCGGAGCGGATGCCTGGCTCCTGCTCCTACTAAGGGGCCACGCCCCATCATGCCTACGCTATGCTCCGGTCACCCCATGAAGGGGAAATATCCCCTACAGAACCCCTGTTCAAGTTCCGTTCTTTTGGTTGTTGCTGATGTTGCTTCTGAAAATGGAATCAATATTGACGTCAGGTAGGATGTTTTGGTGCCGAAGGCGGGACTTGAACCCGCATGGGTTTCCCCACACGCCCCTCAAACGTGCGTGTCTGCCATTCCACCACTTCGGCACTCGTGCACACGATTATGAAACCTCCCGCCGTCCTTGTCAACGCATGGCATGGCGGGTAGAATCGCCTCAACCCAGCACGGATTGTTCACTCTCGTTCAAACTCATTCATGACCATGCTCGCTTCAGCACCTGCACCGCTCCCCCTTACTCAACGGGTTGGCGCATTTTTCGATATGGATAATACGTTGATACCGGGACCTTCCATTGAAATTGGGTTTTTTCGGTCTTTATGGGAGGAGGGCCTGGTCGGATGGCCAGAAATATGGATGAGCGTTCGGCATGCCCTTCGACACATGCCACCCCTTTCCCTTGGCTCGCTCCGACGGCATAAGCCCTATCTTCTCGGACAAGTCGTCTCCCATATCGAACAACGGGCACAGGAATATGTGGATGTCTGTGTGTGGCCACGAATAGCCGCACAAGCCCTAGACCGCCTGGATCATCACAAAAATGCCGGCCATCTTATCGCCATCATCAGTGGATCGCCTGAATGTCTGGTGAAACCCGTGGCCGAGAAGTTGGGGGTCTCATTGGTTTTTGGGGCGAAGTTAGACATTCAATCCAATCTCTATACCGGCCGCGTGCGCGCGCCCTTGCCTTATGGTGAAGGGAAAGGACGGTATATCGAGCGACTGGCGACTCACTATGAACTGGATTTGAGTCGAAGTTATGCCTATGGCGATAGCCCCGGTGACTTACAAGCGTTACAATTGGTTGGGTATCCCTTTGTGGTGAATCCGATTCGCGGCATGGCCCGTATTGCCCACCACCACGGGTGGCCCGTGGCACAATGGGCGTAGCCTTGACACCATCACGACGTTGTTGATTCTTTTTCCGTACCCCAGATCGTTTCGGGACAATTCTGGCCCACACCATTGGGGCCACTCTCTATGATTCACACGCCTCAGACGCTTCAGATCACAGAAATCTTTCACAGCATTCAAGGCGAATCCACTCGCGTGGGACAGCCCTGCGTGTTTGTCCGCTTAACGGGTTGCCCGCTCCGCTGCACCTGGTGCGATACGGAATATGCCTTTTACGGTGGAGAGCCGATCGGGATAGACGCCATTTTGGACCGGGTACAAGCGTATGGCTGTCCATTGGTGGAAGTCACCGGCGGGGAACCGTTGCATCAGCCAGGAGCTCTGGTATTGTTAACGAAATTATGTGACGCTGGCATTCAGGTCATGCTGGAAACCAGCGGGGCTTTTGATATTTCAGCGATTGATCCTCGCGTGTCCATCATTATGGATGTCAAATGCCCTGGCAGTAGTATGACGGATCGGATGCGATGGGCCAATATGGAGTACCTCTCACAAAAAGATGAAGTAAAGTTTGTGCTCAAAGATCGTTCTGACTATGAATGGGCAAGAGGCATTGTGGAAAAATACGACTTGGGAAAACGATGCCCCGTGCTCTGTAGCCCCGTCTTTGGATCCCTTGACTTACAACCGTTGGCCGAGTGGATTCTCAGTGACCGGCTTCCCGTTCGCTTACAAGTACAATTACATAAGCTCATTTGGAATCCGGAAACCCGGGGCGTGTAGGAAAGTGATAGTACGGTTGCCCACATTTTTGTAGACCACATTTTCAATTATTCGAAGGAGGCGTATGAATATTCTGGTGAAGAGTGGGGAAGCTACCACGGTCACAACCGATTTATTGGTCTGCTTAAGCTTTGAAAAAGAAAAGACCTGGAGCAAAGCTATAGACCCATTAAATAAAAAATTGGGCGGCCAATTGAGCGACGTCCGGGAAAGTGGTGAATTTTCCGGGAAAGCCAACCAGACCACCTTGTTACATATCAATGGCAAACTCTCAGCAAAACGTCTCCTGCTGGTAGGACTCGGAACACGGGAAACTGTCACGCTGGAGCAGGTGCGACAAGCCTTGGGCACAGCCGTGAAACAAGCCAGGAAAGTGAATGCCAAAGGCATGGCTTGTGTGATGCCCGATGTGCCTAAAACTATTGGTCGCCTCGATACGGTCGCTCAAGCGATGGTGGAAGGTGTGATTTTGGGTGATTACCGTTTCACGGAATATCGCACAGATCAATCGGAAGACAAGAAAATTTTACAGTCCTGTACGTTGTTGGTGCCCACCTCGGCAAGCCAGGCAACCATCAGCGCAGCAGCGAAGCGTGGGCAAATACTCGGGGAAGCGACGTGCTTCGTCCGCAACATGAGCAATCATCCCGCCAATATCATGAAACCTTCGCGCGTCGTGGCGGAAGCGAAAACGATTGCCAAAGAATCGAAAATTCGCCTGAAAGTCTTAGACCGCCAGCACATGAAAAAACTGGGCATGGGGGGGGTACTCGGTGTGGCGCAAGGCAGCATTGAACCCCCGCATTTTATCATTTTGGAATATTCCGGCGGTCCCAAGACCCAACGGCCTGTGGTCTTAGTCGGGAAAACCGTGACCTTCGATTCCGGTGGGATCTCCTTAAAACCGTCAGAAAATATGGAACAGATGAAAGCCGATATGACCGGTGGCGCTGAGGTTTTGGCAGCCATTCGCGGCGTTTCTCGGTTGAAACTCCCTATGAATGTGACTGGACTCCTTCCCGTCACCGAAAATATGCCAGGAGGACGCGCCACAAAACCTGGGGATATTCTTACCATGCTTTCCGGAAAAACCGTTGAGGTGCAAAACACTGATGCCGAAGGGCGGCTCATTTTGGCGGACGGCTTAGCCTTTGCCTCTCGCCTGAAACCCGCCTGCGTGATCGATGTGGCCACCTTAACTGGCGCCTGCGCGGTGGCCTTGGGTC
>QJYE01000060.1 GCA_003235785.1 Nitrospirota bacterium | reverse complement strand
CTCGGCCTATTCCTTTGGCTTAGGGCTTCCTTTTTTCTTGACGGCCTTTGGGATGGATACCTTCTTGAGTTACTTCAAGAATTTTCGTACGTATCTCGGTGGGGTGTCTTTTGTGAGTGGGGGACTGTTGGTCCTTGTGGGCCTCATGATTTTCACTGATTCCGTCACCCTCTTCACCAGTTTCCTCGAACGAAACGGCATCGGCTGGTACCTCGGGCAGTAAAATAATGATTCCATATGCCATAGAGGGGCAGACTCGAATGGTAATGGCCTTACATGCAATTTTGGCCATGAGGGAAAATTAATTCGAGTCTGACCCCTTTTGAGAAGCTGGGAGGAAAGCAGGGGTTAGCACCATTCGCCGGTTTTGCAGGCTTTGGTGTCGGGTAATGAGGCTGAATGAGCTGGAGTTTTGGTGGTTGATTGGACGGATTGAGAGTCACACCATGCTCCAATGGTGCAAGAAGATGATTTGGGTACGGGTTGTTCGGCTAATGCGACCTGTGGCGTGGGATGAGCCGTGGTTTCAGGCAGAATGCCTGCATTGGCAAAAGTGGAAGTGGCAGGTGCAGGAGACACCGTGGTGACTGCAGATGGAGACATACTGGCGCTTCCATCTATTGGGGGATTTGGTTGAAGCGAGGCTAGCAGGGTAGGATGTTCCTTCTGAATCGAAGCCAGGAGTGTTTTGGCCGATGAGTAATAGGGACTAGTCGGATATTGTCTGATGAGTGCGATGAGCCAATCCTGGGTCCATTCTTCAATGCCCAGGTCTTGGTAGGTTTTGGCCAGGTGAAACATAGCCTCTCCTGATGCTTCCAATTCTGGAAAGTCCTTGATGATTTTTTCGTATCGGTGGGCGGCAGCCAGATAGGCTTCTCGCTTGAAGTAAAATTCCCCAACCATCAAATGCCGTTGAACGAGCTGCTCTTTGCAGGTCAGAATGGTTTCTTGGGCTTCAACTTCATAGCGACTTCCCGGAAATTCTTTAAGCAATTTTTCAAATGCCAGAATGGCCTGGTTTAGTGGTTCGGGATCTCGGTCGACGGTTCGAAATTGCTTGTAATGGCTTACCCCGGTTTTGTACTGGGCGTAGGGCGCTAAGATGTGATTCCGATGGAGGTCGAGAAAATGTTTATATTCGACGATGGCTTCTGCATAGGACTCTTTGTCAAAAAATGATTCGGCCCGTTTCATGATCACATTGGGGTCGTAACTCATTTCAATAGAATCGCCAACAAAAATCTGTTCGTCGGTGCTGGAGGAAGGAGCCTGAGTTGTGGTATCCGTTGGATCAGGTTTGGACGCACATCCACCAAAATAGAGAAGCATAATCAAGACAAGTAGCCAGTGAACATGCATCTTCAAGGCTTGATTGCCTGGATTAGGGATCTTGAAATTCCTACGGGGGTTGGGTCTGTTGATACTGTGAGCCGTGGAGTTCGAAATAATCACGTAATTGAATTTATACAAGATTCAGACCAAGTGTGTGAAGTCTTATTATTCATGAATTTGCATCATTCTGTTGGTGAAAGATTGTCTCATCTTTGCCACACTCGTTACTGTACCATATG
>QJYE01000056.1 GCA_003235785.1 Nitrospirota bacterium | reverse complement strand
AGGATCCTGGCTTTGTAGTTTCCTGAATTTGATAGTCCTTCTTAAATTTCGGAACCGGGGAACTCAATCAACGACAAGGCCGCCTCGGGGACACGTGCCACCTTGAGAAAATATTGTACACGCCAAAAAGGGTTTCCCAGATAACCTATGGGCTAACCGAAACATACCCCTTTTAGTTTGCAGAGGCGGCGAGCAAGTCGGGGCTGACCAATTCAATTTTCATGAGCGGCCCCATGAGTTGCAAGGGACCTTCGTAGGCCACGAAGCTGGGGATCTCATCGGCCAAGACCCAACAGTGATAGTGAAAGTCATCAGGAAGTCGGCCAGTCATTCGGCCCAGCCACTTCCGAATCAGGCCGATGTCCGGTTTGAACACATACTTCAGAGCTTTCCGTGAATGGGTGCCGATGCGGACGGTGTGCTCCTCCTTGGGAAGCAGGTCCAGGTTGATAATCTCAGGCTCTGGCGTAAATATCAGAATCTTCACGGTCTCAGTGGTGCTTTTTGGCAGGTTCAGCACCGTCATGACCACCATCCCATTATAGACGTCCTTGGGCAGTTTCAATTCTCCAGCCCAAACTTCTTCTTTTTTTTCATTTTCATTTTCTCCACTTATGGTTTTTACCTTATATTCTCCTGCGCCTCGATCGAAAAATATGTCAACCTGTTCGGGAAAGAACGGGCCGCGTTGGATCAAGTGATACGTGAGCAACGTAAACACGCCATTTTGGGAGAACGCGACCTTTTCATCATGCACAGAGCCATCGTTGAACCTGAACACCAACCGACTTTCAACCAGACCTCTCTCTTGGGCGACTTGGGTGATTTCCCCCTGACCAAGAATTTCCCCGGCAAGCGAACGCACGAGCAAAAAGCCATGGGTCACGCCTTCTGGAAACCGCACTGAAACAGGAGCGGCAGAGGCAGGTGAGGAGACAAGGACCGCCATCACCAAAACTATCAAATACTTGCATGCCGGACGATAGTCCACAACGTGTGTCAGCATAAGTCCCTTACCCTTAGATCGGTGTCGTATAGGCCCACGGTTCTCGTCCTTCTTCGATGGGCTTGATGTACAGTTCGACCCGGCGATTATTCCGCCGGCCCCTTTCGGTGGCATTGGTGGCTCGTGGGTGACGTTCCCCGCGTCCCTGGGCTCGCAAGCGTTCAGGGGTGATCCCCTGTTGGCCGAGATACCGCGCCACGGTATCAGCGCGTCGCTCAGAAAGTTCCTGATTATAGGCCTCCGAGCCCGTGTTATCCGTGTGTCCGATGATATGGATCACCGTCCGATCATATTTCCCAAGAATAACGGCAATCTTCTCTAGACTATCTCCAAATCCCGGATTGATCTGGGCGCTATTCACATCGAACGAGGCGTCACTCCGCACATTAAGTTGCAAGGTATTGTCCTCGAGTCGCTGCAGGTCAATCGCCTGGCTGTGTAGTTCCTGCTCCAGCTCCTTTTCAATATCCCGCTGCTGTTGATCCATATAGTAGCCCACGCCCGCTCCGGCCAGCGCTCCGACGGTGGCCCCGATCGCCGCGCCTCGGCCCCGGTTGTTGGAATCGAAAATGGCCCCTAAGCCCGCTCCGCTGGCCGCTCCGATTCCGGCTCCCCACTTCGTGTTTCGATAGGGATCGGTTTCTGCACAGCCCATGGCTCCCAAGACGCACAATACCAACAGCACTGTCCTTCCATGTACTCTTAACCCTTGCATGAATACTTCCTCCCGTTTGGTAAAAAAATGGTGCCGGTTGGACCGATCACTTCGGTTGCTCAGAGACAGGACCACCTGATAATAAAGGTCTCTAAAACAATTCTTTATTGACTGTCCTCGGAGCGGTCTCCTGGCTTGCCCCCTGATACCGTCTTTTTGATGGCAGACGCGGTTTTACTTGCAGCTTTAGAAAGTTCTTCCCCGACCCGATTCCCCGACCGCTGCAACCAATTTCCCACGTCAGAAAATGTGATAGCCGAGGAATTTTGTTTGGACGATGCCTGCGCCTGGGATTGTTCTCCATCTGTTGAAGGGATCGATTGCTCTGCAGGACTGAGCACAGGGATGCCAACAAATGCGACCAAGAAAAGTCCTAGGAGAAGACTTTTTCTTGCGTTGCTTTCCTTCAGCACGGAATCCTCCTTAAAAAATTCACCGAGCGTTGACCAATTCGCTAGCAAGGTCCACCCCGGCATCACAGAAGTGCTAGAAGAGCCTATCTCGCTTCATTGGTTATGCTGGTTCTTCACCAGTGGTGGCCACATAGGATGGTTCTCTGGATTCCCGATCCCCTTTTAAGGCTGGCTCGGATGCCTTCTCCCAGGCCTGAAGCATGGGGGCAGCCTTGAGGAACCAGGCAAGAATCACCCAGAGGGCGGCACTGACCATCCCGAGGATAAATAGCCAATTAAAAATGCCCTTCCCTGTTTTTCCGACGAACGCTCGAAGGATTTGACCGCACACGGGATGGCTGGCCACGAGGACCATTAACGTGGTCACCGGCACAATCATCGGGCCTAAAAACATCATCCTGGGGCATAAGGTGGGAAGCTCAATCGCCAACCGTTGCCCGATCCGCCATAAGAGAAACAGAGCTCCACCGACACTGAAAAATTGGAGCCAATGAGCCGCCCGTAACTTTGGACTGCCTAAGGGGGTTTCAGAAAAGAGAGGGATTTGACCGAGCAGAAATCCTAAGATCAGAGCCAGAGCTATAGCGACCACATGCTGTACCATCCAGGACCATTGTTTCATAACTTATCTTCCTTTTTTGAATTTGTTTCCTTTAGGAACCTCAGGTGGCAAGCGTGAGGTAGTGGGTGGGAAGCACATTCAGAATCGCACACCGAACGTCAACCCCGGCATCACATTGGTATCATCATGGCCCCGTCCCCGCCCAACATCCAAATCCGTAAAGTTCAGCAGAAAGTCGCTGGTCAACGCCACGGTAGAATTGACTTGATATTCTACGCCCACTCCGAGAGGAATCAGAAAGGAGGTATCGGACGGCCCGACATCCGCATGGACAAATCCGATTCCGGCCTGGAGCATGAGCTTGAACCGTTTGTCGGCCTCGGGAAGGGGAATTCTATATTTGCCTTGTCCAGAAAGCCCCACAAGGGTGAGGTCATCGGTAAAGCTTAGTTGCAGGAGCGGCCCAACAGAAACATGTTGATTCAGACGGGCATCGGCATTGAAATTCAGCGCGAAAGCGGTATCGTCCGGCGTATTGGCCAGGAAGCCCATGGCGCCTCCCATGCTCCATGGTTTTGGGGGTGTTGGATTGGCGGCCTGGACTCGATCCGGCAGGACAATGGAACCCAACACAAGCCATGCGATCACCCCTGACGTGATGATCCTTATCGACAGCTCTTTTCTTTGATTTTTCCTCATTCCTGACTGACCTCTCTAAAAAATAATGAAAATGAGTTGAGATCTAGGGGCATCGGCTCTTGTGTCCACTCCCTACTTTTTCCAAGGATGCTTGTTATGCTTTGGGCCTTTCCCTTTGTATTTGACCTGTTTGATATGGCTGGCGTTGTCGACATACGGCCGGTCAGTATCGAGTTCCAGTGACACCGCTTCATTAATATTAATGTGGATGGAAGAGGGCAGAGAGACGGCCATTGCCCACTGACTTCCTGAGAGATAGAAATACACGCCCCGAGACCGATCGTAGTAGACATTGGCCGTGGGGTAGTAGTGATAGGCAAATTTCTTACGATAGCCATGCGCGGGGGCATGGGGTGGAGGACCAGTCCTCTTATGCACCACCGGATAGGACGGCCGGTCATGATCGCCAATATGGATGCCCACCGACCGAGGGCTGTTACATCCAATGGTCAACGTGACTAACGCCACTGCCACAAATAGACATTTGATACCGAGGCCCACTCCTAGTTGTTGTTTCATCGTTTCTTGTCTCCCACAAAAAAGGATTTTCACTTTGAAAGTTCTTTTCGTCGGGAGTCTCAAAATCTGTAGGAAAGATTGCCGATCCATTGGCAAACTTCAAAGCCGAAGAAATAGGAAAAAGAAGAGAAAATGGGGTTGAATGACGATTAACAGCTCAAAACACTCGTTCAAAGCCCTCTAAATGAGATCGTCAACTTAAGTCATTTTTGAGTGGTGGACTATTGATGGGCTGGCCGGTTATTAGACAAACCTGTTATGGAACCTATTCCGATAAGCTAGGGAGGAAAACGCGAAGATGATCCGTTGGGTTTATTGAACCGTGCGGACAATCTTGATCTTTCCACCAACTATTCCTTACGCTCTTCGGCCAGGAAACAGCTGTTCATTAGTTTCCCGACATGATGCTCTACCGTGCTGCATCAACCCTCACGCTGGAGAAGTAGCCCCATGCCCCACGCCCCAGAAATCGAAGCCATTAAATCCAAAATGAAATCCACCTGGGAAGCGGGAGATTACGGCACCTTTGCTAAATACATGGAGCCTGGAGCCGTGGAAATCTTCAGGTCCTGGTATATTAGTCCAGGTCAAAAGATGCTGGATGTCGGATGTGGGACAGGGCAAATTGCCATTCCGGCAGCGAAGAACGGGGTGAGAGTAACTGGGGTGGATATCGCCTCAAACTTGATTCAGCAGGCGTGTTCCCGTGCGCAAGCCGAGGGCCTTGATGCCCAGTTTGCGGAGGGTGATGCGGAACAATTGCCCTTTCCCGATGCGTCCTTTGATGTGGTGGTCAGTTTAATTGGAGCCATGTTTGCTCCTCGGCCAGAAAAAGTGGCCGCCGAGCTGCTGCGAGTATGTCGGCCGGGTGGCAGAATCATCATGGGGAACTGGACCCCTCAGAGCCTTCCCGGGCATATGTTCAAGGCGATTGGGAAATACCTTCCTCCACCTCTGGATGTTCCACCGCCTCCCTTGTGGGGTGATGAGGACACGGCTCGCCACCGCTTCAGCCAAGGAACCAGCAATCTCACGCTCACCCGACGCCACTATCCCTCCTGGACCTACCCCTTTGCCGTCGAACAGGTTGTGGAATTTTTCGGCCAATATTTTGGGCCGGTCCATCGAGCCTTTACGGTCTTACCGGAACCAGCCAAAGCCGACTTGCGCCACGAATTAAAACATCTCTTTGCCCAATTCAACGAAGCCACCGATGGAACAACGTCCCTGAAAGGCGAATATTTAGAAATCGTAGCCACAAGGAGCTAAGCAGCCACCAAAGATCGTCCTGTATGTGCTTCCTTCAGTGCGAATGGACTAGATAAGCAGATGTGGTGGCTATCGCCATGTGGCTTTC
>QJYE01000021.1 GCA_003235785.1 Nitrospirota bacterium | reverse complement strand
GACCCCCGTGGAGTCAATCACGATGGTGATTTGACCAATGATTTTCAAGGAGTTTCGTACGATTCAGGGCGTTTGATCATCAAGGCCGACTTGAATGGAAATGGGTCAATCGTGGATGCCAATGAATCGATTATCTTCGTGTTTGATGCCAGCACACAGACACTTCGGCGCAATACGGGTGGTGGAAATCAACCCTTTGGAGAAAACATTGAATCATTCATGGTTGAATATTTTGATCAAGGGGGAAATCCAACCGTCGACTCCGTCAGTATTCAGCAAGTGAAGATCACCGTGACTGCCAGAACAGAAGATCCCGATCTTAACTATGCGCTTAATGGTGGATATCGAACAGTAACCCTTCAGTCTCGTCTCACGCCAAGGAATCTCTGAGCATGAAGGTGGGCAAAAAAACGCAAAGGCATCAAGGCTTGCTTGGTACCAGTAGTGGGAGTGCTCTCATTGCCGCATTATTATTGGTGGCTGTGTCTGGCATCATGGGAGCCACCATTCTCTTTGCCACCTCGACAGAGTTGCAGATCAGCGGAAATTATAGGAGAGCGATCCAAGCCTTTTACGCCGCAGAAGCGGGGCTGGCTGAAACGCAACGACGACTAAGTGGATCGTCAGTATCGAATCCCGTATTATTTGGGGATCTGGCCTCACCCTATGAACAAAATTGGTCAGCCTATGTGTTCTCCCAGGCTGGATGGATATCCGGAGACGATCACTCCTTCAATCCCCTACTGACCAACTATGTTCCGCTCGCAGGCAATGCCACAAATTCCATTGTCCTTCCCAACAGCGTACAAAGTGATGTGGCGTATTGGACCAAGGTGCAGCACAAAACGGAATATGAGGCAGAGAAGGCTGGACATCGTCTCGCGACGCCGCATTATCTTGATGGAGATGGTGCCACCACGTTGCATGCCACGAAAAATCGAGGGCAGCTTGTTCGGTTCGGCTACCCAAGCGTTGCGTCGGTGATACCCCAACAATTCACGACTATGCTTCCGTCCTTGTATGCGCCGGTTGAAGTGATCACGAGCCATGGGCAGGTGGAAGGGGCCGATTCCATCCTTCAGTCGGAGGTGATACATCCTGCTGGTCCACCTCTTTGGGCGCCAATCTATGCGGGACATGATGTGGTGTTCTCAGGTAATACGATCACGATTCAAGGCATGGACGCCTGTGGCGTGGTGCCTGCTGGCGGCCCGCCTCTTTCGCTTGCGCCCTTAGCGACGTTGGTCGGAACGGCTGGTCTGACTGGTAATCCTTCCACACCTCAATTCAGCCCCATAGCCTTGGATTTAGATCAACAGATCACGAACTTAAAGAAAGGCGCCATACCTGTGTTAACCGATTTGATGAGCGTGACGCTGGGCTCAGCCATTGCCCCTGTCCTGCAGTATGCCGAGCCCTCGAGTGGGACATTGACTGTCTCCCAGGTTACCGGCTATGGCCTTCTGTTGGTCAAGGGCAACGTTCATATTGTGGCACCATTTCACTGGGAAGGCCTTCTTGTTGTTTCAGGCCAACTCACCTTTGCCGGAGGCCTGGGATCATCATTGCTCCAAGG
>QJYE01000438.1 GCA_003235785.1 Nitrospirota bacterium | reverse complement strand
GTACATTCGCAAATCCCCCTCGTGGGAATTATCATGGGTAGCCGAAGTGATTGGACAACCATGGGGCACGCGAGTGAGGTCCTTTCTGCACTTGATATTCCCCATGAGTGCCGAATTGTGTCAGCCCATCGCACGCCCGATTTTCTCTTTGAGTATGTGGCAGGGGCGGCCTCACGTGGCATTCAAGTGCTGCTTGCAGGCGCGGGCGGAGCCGCCCATTTGCCGGGAATGGCCGCAGCCAAAACGTTTTTGCCGGTCCTTGGCGTCCCAGTTCGATCACATGCTCTCCAAGGCTTTGATTCCCTCTTATCGATTGTCCAGATGCCCAAAGGCATTCCGGTCGCGACTCACGCCATCGGTGAGGATGGCGCGGTGAACGCCGCCTTACAGGCGGCAGCGATTCTTGCCTTGTCTAATCGTGAGGTTTGCCAACGACTCAAGGTGTATTATGCCCAACAGAACCGCCACGTGCTGGAGGAACCCACATGACGCGTATTCTTCCTGGTGGAACCATTGGGGTATTGGGCGGAGGGCAACTTGGTCGGATGTTGGCCTTGGAAGGGCGTCGGATGGGGTATCGGATTGGTGTACTCAATCCTGTTGAAAATTGTCCGGCCGGTCAGGTGGCAGATTTTTTTGTTCAATCCGCATTCACGAACAGCCAACGCGTGTTTGACTTTGTCTCGCAAGTGGATGTGGTGACCGTTGAGACCGAACTCGTCCCCTGGAAACTTCTTGCTGACATTGAGATGGTTAAGGCCACTCGTCCCTCATCCTGCGTTCTCGCTCTGGTTCAGGATCGGTTGGTTCAACGAAAATTTCTTCAAGATCACCGTTTTCCACAAACGCCATTTGTGTCGATCAAGGATGTGACGAGTTTGGAATCTGCGGGGCAACATGTTGCATTTCCGGCTGTATTGAAAGCACGCCAATCAGGCTATGACGGCAAGGGACAAATCCGGGTGGCTATCCCGGATCACCTTGTTGAGGCCTGGCGAGAATTAGGTGAAGTTCCATCTGTCCTGGAAGCGATGGTGCCCTTCAAGTTGGAACTGTCGGTTGTGTTGGCCCGTAGTCTGCACGGAGAGACCCAAGTATTTCCGCTTGCCGAGAACGCACATCGACAGAATGTTTTGCATACCACACGGGTGCCAGCTCAGGTATCCGAAAATGTCAGGTTGCGTGCAGAGGCGCTGGCCGTTTCCCTTGCAGAGGCATTTGACTATTGTGGAATTATGACGGTGGAACTGTTTCTTCTTGAAGACGACACCCTTCTCGTGAATGAAGTTGCTCCGCGTCCCCATAACAGCGGACATTTCACGTATGGCGCCTGCGTGACCTCACAATTCGAGCAACATCTTCGTGCCATTTGCGGATTGCCCTTAGGTGATTCCTCCCTCATGCATCCGGTCGTGATGATGAATCTGCTCGGGGATCTGTGGCAGAAGGGGCCGCCCAGGTGGGATCACCTCCTGGCCAATCCTCAAGTTAAGCTGCATCTTTATGGGAAAGACCATGCAGGGCCAAGACGCAAAATGGGTCATTTTCTCCTTCTGACGGAGAATCCAACTTCCGGTTTACAAATTGCCGAGAATCTTCTCCTCAGTCTTATGCCGGAACCGGCAGGGTCTGTTCAGATTGATTCCTAAGAGGGCTCTCAGCGATGTATGTGTTTAATGTAAGAATTCGATCAGTTCCGTGCCAGCGAGCCCTTGTTGAATGAGGGTGGGAATGTCTAAATGTTCTTCCACCTTAAGAATGCTGGGAAGATCGCAGCGTGTGCGAGGGTGTTTGGGCACAAAGAGCGTGCAGCAGTCCTGATCGGGTTCGATAGAAGTTTCAAATGAGCCGATGGTTTGAGCTTGTTGAATGATTTCCGATTTATCCATCCCGATCAGTGGCCGGAGAATGGGGACAGTCGTGGCTTGATTGATGACGACGATATTCTCAGGGGTTTGCGACGCGACCTGGCCAAGGCTGTCTCCGGTGACTAAGCCCCAGGCTTCTTCTTGCTCCGCGATTTGGGCGGCAATGCGAAGCATGAGACGTCGATACAAGACGACGCGAACGGGTGGGGGAGAATTGAGGACGATTTGGCTTTGGATTTCCCCGAACGGCACCAGGTGAAGCCGTGAATGAAGTTGATATCTGGTTAAGAGTTTGACGATGTCTTGTACTTTTTCTTCGGACACTCGTGATAAATACGGGCGTCCATGAAAATGGACGAACACGGCTTTGCAGCCTCGCTTTAACATCCGATACGTCGCCACAGGCGAATCGATTCCCCCTGAGATGAGTGAAACGACTTTTCCACCGGTTCCCGTTGGAAGTCCCCCTGCGCCAGTTTCCCGATGGCAGGAGTAATAGGCCGCTGGCGGGACAAGTTCGACCCGGATCGTGAGATCCGGGTTCTTCAAGTTGACCGGCTTGCCCGTGTGAGCCACCACGGCCGCTCCGATTTCCTGCTCGACTTCCATGGACGTTTTGGGAAATCGTTTGTCGGCACGTTTCGCACTGACACGGAAGCTGGCATAGGGATACGCTGGAAGGTCCGATTGAATGGCGGCTTTAAGAATGGAAAGATCCGCATGATCATGGGAGAGGGGAACAGACCGGGTCAGCGAAAAATTGACAATGCCAAAGACCCGCTTGAGTTGGTCTTCGAGTCGAGGCCATGCGGCTTCGTCTTCAAAGCTCACTCGAATGCGCCCTTGAAGCGCTTCGACATGAACATGCGTGAGCGGCTTTAAGGCCCGGCGGAGATGGTGGACTAAGCGGTATTCAAAGTGCTTCCGGTTTCGTCCTTTGAGCGCTAACTCATGATAATGCGCTAACACATGGAGCATTAGTGTGCCGCTTCTAAATAACGTTCGGCATCAATGGCAGCCATGCACCCGGATCCGGCAGCGGTGATGGCTTGCCGATAGTTGGAATCCTGCACATCCCCAGCAGCAAAAACACCCGGGATATTCGTGGTGGTGCGATAAGGCTGCGTGCGAATATACCCGGTCTCATCCATGTCGATTTGCCCCTTGAATAAACTGGTATTGGGCGTATGGCCAATCGCAATGAAAACACCTGATAGAGAAAGATCTTCCGTTTGATTCGTTTGAATATTGCGAACTCGAACGCCGGTCACCACCTCATCTCCGAGGACTTCTTCCAATGTGCTATTCCATTGAAAAGCCAATTTTTCATTAGCCATGGCCCGATCTTGCATGATTTTTGAGGCCCGCAATTTATCCCGTCGATGAATGAGGGTCACTTTTGAGGCAAATTTTGTCAGGAAAGTGGCTTCTTCGACCGCGCTATCCCCGCCGCCTACCACCGCAATTTCTTTTCCACGAAAAAAGAACCCGTCACAAGTCGCGCAGGTTGAGACCCCGTGTCCCATTAAGCGGCTTTCAGAGGGAAGCCCCAGCAAATTGGCCGACGCACCGGTACAAATAATTAATGTTTTTGTTTCGATGATGTCTTCGCCATCCACCGTAATACGAAACGGGCGAGATTGAAGATCGACTGCTGAGACATGTCCTTGGCGAAACGTCGTCCCAAATCGCTCGGCCTGGGCACGCATGTCCTGAATGAGTTGCGGCCCCATAATGCCTTTGGGAAAGCCCGGAAAGTTTTCCACATCAGTGGTCAAGGTTAGCTGTCCCCCCGGTTGTGATCCATCAATCAGGAGTGGTGAAAGATTGGCTCGGGCGCAATAGACGGCTGCAGTGAGTCCCGCAGGGCCAGAACCAAGAATTAGAACGTCATGTACCATCGAATAACTCCTTTACTTATATTTTGATACCCAGAGATAATGATCGGGTTTGCAGGATCCCAGCATAATTTATGGACGTTCACGCTGGCGAGCCTCCTGTTGATAGGTCCTATACAATGATTGGACCACAGGACGCAACCTGGAGCGAGACCATGTTCCATCTAAGATGGTATCCGCATATTGCAGCTTTTGGCGTAGAGGCATTTGTTGTCTCATACGTCGCAGCGCTTCCGTTTTTGTGAGCCCATCTCGACGGCAGACCCTGGCGATTTGAGTGGCACGATCAGCTTTGACCACAATCACATGATTCATTCTGTGATGGGCTCCGGCTTCCAGTAATAAGGCAGCGTCATAAATGATGACGGCAAAAGGCACGGCCTTGCCGATCGCGTTCATCTGTCTGGTCTGTTCACGCGCAATTCGAGGATGAAGTATCCCTTGGAGTATTTTGAGTTCTTGCGGGTTTTGAAAGACGATTCGGGCAAGGGCTTGGCGATTTAACGATTTATCCGGTTGTAGCACATCCTTCCCATAATGGGAGTGAATGTCTTTCCACGCCACTTTCCCAGGTTTCACCACCTCTCTCGCCAGTAGATCTGCATCAATAATATGTGCCCCGCAATCTTGAAACAGACGGGCAATGGTCGTTTTCCCCGCTCCCAAGCCTCCCGTCAATCCTACGATTATCATGCCAAACCATAGCATAGGGAGTAGGAGGCAACAATAATGGCAGAAAACTTTTCAGCGAACTTGACCCTGCTTCACATCATGCGGTATTTCACTATAAAAGGAAGGATCCCGTACTTTTTGTTTGACGCGCATCCTCTTTGTTTATCACTGAACTTGACGACATGACTATACGAAGGTTTCTGATGTCAACGCGCTGGTATGTTTTCTGTGTGCTTGCCTTGTTGAGCGGTTCCGTTCCGGGGTTCCTGTGGGCACATTCTCCCGACGGGGAGATTCCGGCAGTTCCTCTTCCACACGTGTGGCATGTGGCCTTAGATGGTTCAGGTCAATTCACCTTGATTCAAGAAGCCATTGATCAGGCGGCTTCGGGCGATACTATTGTGATTAAAGCCGGGACGTATGCTGAAGATGTGACTGTCCACAGCAAAGATGGATTGTTTATCATGGGGGAAGGGATTGACCGTGTGTTTCTCACCGGAGAGAAGCGGGTAGGGACGCTTCATATTGGCAAATGGCCTTATGGAGCCACCAATGTCACGATTCAAGGACTGACGGTCTCTCAACATGGTGGGTTGGGTGTGGGAATTTTTAATGGTAGTGGGGTCCATCTTAAACAGGTGCATGTCAAAGGGATGGTATTTAGCCAACAAGTTCAAGGAGTCCATATTGAAGATTGTCTCATTGAAGGTAGTGAGACCACCGGTGTGGCGTTTGCCAATTCCACGGGAACGCTCGCGGGAAATACCATTCAACATAATGACCATGGCATTGCCCTTGGAGGAAATTCCGAGGTCAACCTTCGCCACAACGTGATTTCTCATAATCTTTTTGAGGCCGTGCTGATGACTGATCAATCCAAGGCCACGATTGTTCAGAATACGTTTGTCCGGAATGGAGGTGGCATAGCCTTTCATGATAAGGCCGAGGCGGTTGTCCAAGGTAATATTATTAGTGAGAGCAACGTCGGGTTGTTTTTTTCCCCTCAAAGTCACACCACGTTGGCGTTTAACGCCTTCTCAGACAACCAGCGTAATTATGTGTTGGCCGGAACATCTCAACCCATCCATTCCCAGCGTGCCGGGAAGACTGACGTGATGCATGCTCCAGGTTTTGTAGACCCTCAAGAAAACGATTTTCGGTTACGCCAAGATTCTTTGTTGCTCAACATCGGAGAATTTTCTTATTTGGGCGCTCTCCCCCCACTTCCTCCACAACCATAATCGACACCTGTTTTTTAGTGGGTTTGTTGTCAACAAATGGCCAGCCTTTCAGGATGAGCCAGGCAACAGGTTGTCCCATTCGGGCTGCAGAAAGCAATAAGCCGGTTTTCCTTCAGTGTGGTTTAGGAAAGGATGGGATGGTTCCTCTCTCAAAGCTCAAGACATGTTTTTTTGAACCGCCCCGAGACCTCTGATACACAGGAACCTGTGGGCCTACCCTTCGAAATTATGATTCAACATTGCCCTCGTGCAATCTTTGTTTTGTGATCGACGGGCGTGAAGCTTAGGAATGAACTGACATGTGGTAGGGAAACCGTGGCTGGGATTAGGATGTCGGTTTGGGGCGTAGGGTTAACTTGTTATGTTCTGCATCTAAGGTAACCAAAAAATTCTTGAGAAATGACATGCCTAATAATCCTTCGATCTGTTCAGGGATATCAGGCAGATCATGGATCGCCACGGCTACATGGTGGGCTTGCGCTTCGCCAACATTAAGGGTTGCCAGGTAATTCATGTTGACTTGTACGGACCCTCCTGCTGTGTTGACAGTCATGAGTTCATTGTCGGTTGTCCCCAGAATGCCAAGATCAATGGCAATGTTGGTGGAGAGGACAGTCATTGAAGCTCCGGTATCCACAATTAGATGGGCCATCCGTTCGTTATTGAGATGGGCTTGAACAACAAAGGAGCCGCCAATTCTTTTAAGAGGGATAATGATATCTGCATCTGATTGTGTGGCTTGATTGGGTTCCTGCGAAAACGAAGGCTCTGACGGTGTTGCCTGATTCTGGGAATGTTGAGTGTTCGCCGAGATGGTCTCTTGCGAGGGCTGAGGGATAACTTGGGGTCGGTTCTCGGAAGGACCCATGGAAGATTCTAATCGTGAACAGTCGTTCAGTTGAGCGGGGTTATCGGTTAAAACGGTCGTTCCTGATGGACCCTGGCAACGATACATGGCCGTGAATCCTAAAGAGGGCCACAGACAGAGAAGTAGAATGAATATAAAGAGAAATGCCGAACGCGCTGTCTGCATTTGCATACTCATCTTGAGGGTATGTCCTAAGAATACCATAGGAAAGCATAGCAGGCTGATGGGGAAAAGAGCTATGCCAGAAATTAGCTGCTAGTTTCAGGTGTGAGGGGAATTGTGGCTTGCACCTGATTGCCCGTTTCCCAGATTTTTGTGGAAAGAACAATTGTTTCGGGTTCAATTTTGTTGACTTGGACCTGGCCTTCCAACATTTCCCCCTGCTTCACAATATAAATTGCCTGCCCATTGGTAATGAATGCCTGGCTTTCTCCCCCTTTGGTGAGATACCCCAAAAAGCGAAATTTGTTGAGCTGCTGCCGAGCTCGTTGAGCGGCCAGCTCTCCAGGAGAAGGACCGGGTGGTGCTGCTGGAGGAGGGGGCGCTATGACGGGGGAGGCCTGTGACACCTTGGGACGTTCCTGCTTGGCGACTATCCTTTGCGACCGAAACGGAGCAAAAATATTGCGAGGTTGAGAGAATGTCACGGTTTGCCTGGAATTGGGGAATGCTGCCCCTAAAGAGAGGTCGCGGACTGAAGGGAGGGTCGAATGTGTTTGTCTAATGGATGCAGAAGGATCGTTGCCCACGGATTCTGGATCATCTGCCATCTGGTAGACCATCATGCCTCCCCAGGCGACAAAGAGTCCAATAAGTACGAATCCTTTTTGTTGATTAGTCATCAGGCTTTGGTTTTCTTGAGGTGTTGGGGAAATTCAGTGAGAAAGGTTGAGACTGTTAATCTAAAGAGCACGCCTTCCTTTTTTTTAGAACTTTCTACAGAGAGTTTCTCGATAAATAGATAGGGCCATCGTTTTTCGAGTTCGTAGATGAATTTCCTGATAGCCTCATAGTCCCCTTGGGCTTCGAAGGCAAAAGTGCCTTTGGCAACTAATTTATGAGAGAGCGGTTTAAAGTCATACCCCATTCCCGGAATCATCACATGGTTTCGTTTAGCCAAATCAGCAATGTCTAAACTGAGATCCATAAATTCTCGATAATTGGGCAAGGCTTTCCAGGTTGTTGCAATGATTCCTTGAGTCTGTTGGGCCACCTGGATTTGCTTTTGGAGCAGTTGGGCAGATTGAAAATCTATGGCAGCTTGAGCCAATCGATCTTGTGCAGGGTAAAACATTAACCCAAACATGCCAATTGCTGAAATCCCCGCTAATACGCCAATGACCAATAAGGGCATTAAATGGCGCGAAATGAGAAGCGTGGTTTTGGACTGTTGAAATATGGAAAAAGGTGGCATGGTTATTTAAGACTTCTTGACCTTTGCTTGGGGATGATTGGGATCATAGAACACTTTCATGGAAAAAACGGTGGTTGATTGATCTTGAGTCTCTTTTTGTTGTTTGTTGGCATGTTGAGATAAAATGACATCGTGAAAAGCCGGATGGGTTTCGAGTCGGTGGATCAACTGGTTTAAATCCTGTAGCGATTGCGTCGAACCATTGAGCAAAACGGTATTGGTTTTTTCCTCAAGAGAGACGGCATTCATCCTAATGCTGCCAGGAAGGGCGGCCTCGAGATCAGTCAGCAATTGCGTCCAGGAAAACCCCACACGTTCTCGTACCTGTTTGACAAAAGAGATTTGTTCAGGAAGCTGTTGAATCGCACGATCTGACAAGTCAATTTCATGAGTTTTCGCCTGGTCGACGACGTGTTTCGTTTGAGCCATGATCGTGCGTATTTGGTCTTCTAGTTCATCAATGTTTTTATGGAGAGTGGTGCCGGTCCACCAGAAAGTTACGGTGAGCGTGATCCCCACAAGAGTGATCGCTTTCAGGAAAAACTGTGCAAGCTTCAGGGTATGGATACCAGGCGTGGAGAGATTACTGTGAATGCGTGGAACCATTAGGCCACCATTAAACTGGCATAGCCGGGTAGGGCAGACCAGATGTTGGAATCTTGAACAAAACGACCTTCTCGTTTATTGAGTTGGATCGCTGTAGAGAGCGGAATGACTTGAATATCCGAAATACTTAATCCGCTAACTTTGGCCGTTTGTTGAAGAGCCTCAGGGGTGGGAAGGAGCTTATGCCCATGTTCCAGGTCGCTTACCACAAAAAGAGTGGCGAGAGAGGGCGAAGAGTCATCTTGTGAGAATGTTTCTAGATAATATTGCAGAGTGGCTAATATTTCTTTCTCGACTTTTGTTACCGTATAGAAAGGGTAAGGGTGTAATACGCTATCTCCCTCACGAGGACCCTCCGCATTAAGGAGAGTTGGGAGGTCTTTCCAGTCTTTTGGTTCCACATTTCTCTCATAGTCTGAATCAGATGGTGCGGCATCCTCTCGTGCGAGACTTGAATTTGGTCGAATCGCAATAGCTTTTGTACGGACAAAGCTTGGACATCCTTCGTTGTAGGCAAAAAAGGTAAAGCCCCAATGACTTATAAAGAGAAACATCGCTCCAGGAGATTTTCCACTCCAACGGCCGTCTTCAACTTCTAACATGTCTTTCATCACGGGTTGATAGAGATCAAAAATGGCCAGGCCTGAAATGCTCACTGAAACCGGCAGGAGCTTAAGGTCGAGACAGGCACGTTCATATTGCTCGACGATTTCATTCCGAATCGCCGTCCCAAGGACTCGGACTTTTTCTGGATTGCTCGCCCTTTTTGATTCATCAGCAAGGGATGTGGGCACATAGACCTCATAATCCAAGCGTGATTGGGCGGTATCCAATTTTAGGTCTTGTTGAAATCGCCAATTTAAGAGTGCCATTTGTTCAGGTTTTTTCCCAGGAAACGCCGCAAATTCGAACACACTCGTTCGTGCACAAAGATCAGGGAGGCTCAGGGCAATGGAAACGGGTTTTTTGAGGGACTCGGTGGCGGTGCCTAATTGTTGCTTAAACACGTCCATGTTTTCAATGTTAAGTTTTGCGGAGGAGAGACGAAGGGTGCCGGGGGGAAGCGGAAGCTTTTTCACTTCCTTCAGGGTCGTGGTTCGCCATGCCTGTTTGACTTCGATGACAATCAACGCATCTTCGGAAACGGAAATGGCGAACTTGGGTTGCGTGATGGGGAACACATTCATAATATTGTTTCCACGGGAGTCACTCGATTGATTTCTTTGAGCGTCGTTTCTCCTCGAAATACCTTTGCCAAGGCTGCTTGCCGTAGAGACGTCATGCCCTGTGCCATAGCGGCCACGCGAATTTCCGAAGAGGATTTTCCAGCTAAAATCATTTCTTTAATGGAATCGGTCATATCGAGAAATTCTGTAATGGCCTTCCGACCTCTAAACCCCAACCCATGGCATTCATTACATCCCTTGCCTTCAAAGAAGGTTTGATGTTTCACCGTGTCGTAATCAATGCCCGACTCCAGGCATTGATCAGGGTGAATTTCCACGGGCACTCGGCAGTGAGGACAAATGGATCGGACCAGGCGTTGCGCCAGGATGCAACTTAACGAGGCGACAAAATTGTAGGATTCAATACCCATATTGACAAATCGGCTGATCACATCAAAGGCGTTATTGGCATGAACAGTCGAAAAGACCAAATGCCCGGTTAACGCCGATTGAATGGCGATTTGCGCGGTTTCGAGATCACGAATTTCTCCGACCATAATTTTGTCAGGATCATGTCGCAAAATGGAACGAAGCCCTCGGGCAAAGGTGAGGCCTTTTTTCTCGTTGACGGGAATTTGGACGATGCCTTTCAATTGATATTCAACCGGATCTTCAATCGTAATGATTTTGTCCTCGTCGGTATGGACTTCATTTAAGGCGGCATACAGGGTAGTTGTCTTCCCGCTTCCTGTCGGGCCCGTGACCAGGATCATGCCATACGGACGCGTAATGGCTCGTCGAAATCGCTGCAGATCTTCTCCGGTATAGCCCAAGGCTTCCAGGCGCAAACCCTGGACGCCTACCGAGACATGCTGTTTGTCCAAAATCCTGATAACTACCGATTCGCCATAGACACTGGGGAGAATGGACACTCGAAAATCAATGGTGCGTTGATTCAGCAATAATTTAAACCGGCCATCTTGTGGGGTGCGCCGTTCAGCAATATCCAGTTCTGACATGATCTTGAGTCGGGAAATCAGGGAAAGGTGAATTCCGGTGTCAAGCGGGTCCATGGCTAAATAGAGCACCCCATCTATGCGGAATTTCACGTCAACCGCCCGCTCTGTCGGTTCGATATGAATATCACTGGCATGCTTCTGTAGCGCTGTTAAAATAATGGTGTTCACCAGTTTGACGACAGGACTGAGATCTTGCGTAATTCGTTCGACCGAAAGGACTTCCTCCCCTTTTTCATCTTCTTTGATGAGAACAGGATCCAATTCGGCTTTAATGCGTGTCAGAACCTGACTATTGCCCTCACTGTTACTTAAGGCTTCGAGTATGGCTGATTGAGATGAAACGACTAAACGCAACTCATAGCCTAACTGATGCTCTAACTCATCAATCATACGAAGGTCTTGGGGTTTGGCAATGGCAATGGTGAGGACATCGTCCTCCTGTTCCATTGGAACGAATTCATACCGATGCATCAATTCAACCGGAATAGATTCCATGAGGAAGGTGGGGATACGGAATTCTTCCAAGCTATTCCAAGATAACCCATATTGATCAGCTAATATTTGACCCACCGAGTCCTCCGTCAACGTGCCCCGTTCTAATAAAATGGACGCAATCGATTGATTAGAGGTTTTGGCGGCTTCCAAAAGAGCCTCTTTTTCTCGCTCAAGAATCAGACCTTTTTTGACCAAGATCTCTTCAAAGGGCATGCGTTTGACAGGTGTGGTCATGGTTTATCGCTCAATGTGACTTGTTAGACGGCTCCGGCCATTTGGAAAATCGGAAGATACAAAGCAATCACGACTCCTCCTAAAATAACCCCGATGAGAATAATAAAAATGGGTTCAATCCACGTCATCATTCGAGATAATTGAAAATCTAATTCTCCTTCATGAAACTCTGCCACTTCAAAGAGCATGGCTTCCAATGCTCCCGTGGTTTCACCGACCTCGATCATTTCCAATGTCAGGCTAGGAAGAAACTTCTCTTTTTTGAGGGCGGCAGAGAAACTGGTGCCTTCTCGAACATGGGTGATGACCGAATTCAGAGCTCTGGCAAACACTTTGTTGGGCATAGATTGGGCGGTGACTTGAAGGGCGGATAATAAAGGAATTCCTCCTCCTAAAATTGTTGAAAGGGTCCTGACCAGGCGAATGACTTGGTTCTTCAGAAATAACGGGCCCACGATGGGGGCATTGAGAAGCAACCAATGAATGCGCCATTGTCCTTGAGGCGTTTTTTTCCACCAATATACCCAGACTCCAGCGGTTCCCAGAACGAGTACGAGGCCGATGATCCATTGGCTGGCGGAATTGGTCACGTCCAGTAAGAGTTGCGTTGCCCAGGGCAATTCTACGCGACTTTCTTGGTACACTTCGGCAAAGGACGGGAGTACGAAAAATAATAATCCCATCGTGACTAGTATCCCAAAACCTAAGAGAAATATCGGGTAAATGGTGGCTTTGACCACTTTTTCCCGAACTCCAATGAGCATTTTTAAATAGTCGATATACCGACTGAGAACTTCCGGGAGATTTCCGGCTTGTTCTCCAGCCCTCAGAGAGGCTTGATACAGTTCAGGGAAATAGATTGGATGCATGGACATGGCTTCAGAGATGGATGAGCCGCCGCGAATTCGTTCTCGAACAGATTGCAAGGCCTGTTGAAACCCGCCTGGTGCAAGACGATCGGTGAGCAAATCAAAACATCGCAACATCGGCAAGCCTGCTTTGACCAAGGCGAGAAACTCCTGATTAAACACCAAAAAATCTCTTGGCGCTAATGGCCGCTGTCGAGAGGTCATTGAACGGCTAGGGCGGGTCCCCGATCCACTGAGATCAAGAACTAACAGGCCTTGTGCTTCTAACTGTGCGCGAACGGCGCGAGGGGTTTCCCCTTCGGTATCTGTTTCAACAATCGTTCCATCCGGACGAGCGGCTCTGTAATGAAACCTGGACACTAGGGGGACCCATGTGAATCTGATTTTGGGCTCGCGATTGAAAGAATATGTGTTGGTTCAGAAGGAGGATCAACACGAGGCTCCATTGTCAGGTGAGGAGATTCGAGAACCGGGGCCTCAATGGTTTCTTCCTTGGTTGTGAGTGTTGACGGGTGCGTGGAAGCTTTGAGGTCGTCGGGCCGGTTTTCACCTGTTTCTCTTGGCTCAGCAACTTTCAATCGAAGACCGGTCATAATGAGATCAGAGGAAAGGTTATTCCATTCTCGCAATTGCCTAACAGAAACTTTATAGACTTTGGCTAATTTCCATAAGGTCGCCCCCTCCTGAATGACAATGCGCCCTTTGGCGTCTGGCGTTTGTTGATCGGTCAATGCCGGAGTTGGTTGAGCCAAGTTCAATTTGGTCTGTTGTGGTTTGACCTTGTTCGCGGTGATGCGCATTTCTTGTTTAATCAAGGTGATGTCTGAGGCTAAGTCTTTGATGGTGCTCATGATATCTTGAAAGGAACTCCGGATGGCTTGAATATCCGATACTAATTGAGAGGTATCGGGTATGCTCGCCACCTGGCCTTCTAATGACATCTTTTCTTTCTGGAGTCGATCACGTTCGGCTTGTGTTGACAGGAGTTGACTTCGAATGTTTTGCAATTCTTGGCCTTGGTCTTGTTCACGAACATGAACGGATTGCGATTGTTCTCGCAACGATCGAAGTTCTCCCGCTTGTTTTGCCATGAGAATTTTCAAGCTGGCGAGTTCGGCGCGCATATGTCCTGCCTCAGATCGAGCTTCTTGCAGTAGCACCGATTGCTGGAGTGCTGGAGAGGCGGCTTCTATTTGAGAATCAGCCTGCATCGCTTTGGTGGGTTTGTGGGAGCAAGCCCCCAATGCCAGGATTAGTGTTCCACTCAGAATCATGTGTTGAAGATAAAGACGTTTCATACCAATAACCTACCAATCTTTGTAGGGAGTCCCGTCGCGTGCCAGGTCTTCACTCCCACTTTTTACATCATAGACCCCTGCAGGTGAATCATCGCCTTCTTCCTGCTCCTCATAAATTTCAACCCATGTTGTTGACGATTTCGTCAAAGGATCCATGGGAATGGCTCGAAGGTATTTCGCTTCGACTAAAGACTCCAAGCTGTCGGGATAATCTCCGCGATCAGCATAATATTGATCCAGGACCGCGCGCATGGTGAAAAGGTTTTGCTTGAGAGCTGTTTCCTTAGCCTTCATCGCGGACTGTTGAAAGCTGGGAATCGCTAACGACACTAATATCCCAACAATCGCCACCACGATCATCAATTCAAGTAGAGTGTAGCCTTTTTTGCCATTTAGTACAAAAGCGCGCATTACCATTCACGATAGGGGGTCCCATCTATCGCAATTCTATCGCTGGTAGTATAAATGTCAAAGACATCTTCCCCGCACCACCGCGATTCATCAGGTTCATCTTGATAGCAGCGCATGCCCCATTCCGTTGAACCGGTCATCGGATCAATGGGAATTTTTCGTAGGTATCGCCTAATTGCCGACTGTTGCCCTATTTGAGCCTCTCCTCCTGTTAATTGAACCTTCAATAAAGTTTCCAAGGTTTTAGGGTATCCAGTGATTCCGGTTTCCTCTTTACAGGTGAGTTGGTTTTTGACGCATAAGGGTCCTAACAACGTACTCCCGTCTCGCGCCCAATCACGGCGAAACGTATCAATGGCCACTCGCATCGTTCGCAGGCTTTGGCGAAGTTCAAGTTCTTGCGACCGTTTTGTGCTGACTTTCGTGAAGGGGAGGGCAACCGATGCCAGAATAAACATAATCACCAACGTCACTAAAAGTTCAATTAATGTCACGCCACGCATGGTGACGGGTCTATTCCACCCAGACTCTCCCATGTTGCACCATGACCGGCACAGGTTGAGCATTGGCTCCTAACACGGTCGGATTTTGAATGTGAATATTGGATGTTCCAACCCCCGTGGCTTCGAAGACCAGGGAGGCAAGCGCGCCACTTCCCTGGACGGGGTTCCCCTGTTGCCCCATTTGAATCACGAGTTGCCCAACATTTGGTACAGCGGAAATGGTGAGACTGGGGGGCACTTGCTGCCCCTTCCAAAATGGTCCTTCAATAGCTTGTTTGAAGGTCAGAACAGCTGGATCATACGTGAGGACCAATGATGTTCGTTCTGCAGAGGAAAAGTTTTGGCCTTGCAGAGTCAAAGAAATTTGTTCACCAATTTTGATCGAAGCCGCCGCCGGAATAACCTGAAGCCCTGAAGCTCCAGGTTGGGATGTCTTGGAACCTTCTTGAACAGGTTCAGGGGGTTCCAGGGTCGCCTTTTTCGACTCGGCCAGAGATTCATCAGCAAAAGGAGGTGGCGTGGAGACAGCCTGGTTAGTACTCTCCCCTCCGACATCTCCGACATCATTGTAGAGTGATGTCGATCCCAGTTTGTTTGTCATAAATTGCGGCTTGGTTGCATATTGCTGAGCTGTTCCTGACCAGAGTGTGTGTTTAGCCAATTGTGGAGGATGTAGTTTTCGCACAATATGAGGCGTCACAACTAAAATCACTTCTGTGGTGATTTTGTCGGTATCCGTATTACTCAGTAAGTCTCCGACTAATGGGATGTCATCCACACCAGGAACAGCGTCTCGGGTTTTTCTGTCTTCTTCAGCAATGAGTCCAGCCAACACAACGGTCTCGCCATCCCGAACGCTGAGGGCCGTGTCTGCAGTTCGTTTGCCAAAGCGAAATTGAGTAATTAAGGGATCTGCTTGTAAAATAACCCGGTCTCCTAAACGCGTGACTTCTATTTGCAATCGCAAGGTAATGGCGTTATTTAAATGTACCGTTGGTTCAATGGTTAATTTGATCCCGGTATCCTTAAACTCAATTGACGTGACGGTGGAAGTCGTGGGAACCGCACCAGTGGCGGCTTGACCAGGCAGCACATTCGTCGTCGACAGAAGAATAGGGACTTGATCGCCAACATTGATCGAACCTTTTTGATTATTAAGAATGCGAAGCTTGGGAGAAGATAGGGTTTTAGCTTCTGATTCCTGCTTGAAAAAATTCAATAAAATACTACTGGGAAAGGTAAATAAGAAAGAATCTTTGCCAAGGCTGGTCAATTGCTCAAATGAAAATGTTTGAGGAATGGTATTAAAGGTTTCCGTTCCGGGCGGGAAGACCCCAAAGCCGGCTTGTTTGGCAAAATTCAATCCTAGCTTTTGTGTTTTTGTCCGGTTCACTTCCAAGACTTCTACATCAAACAGGACCTCCGCGTCCTGTCGATCATTGGCCAGGATTATTTGTTCCGCCAATGCGATTTTATCGGGTTCGTCTCGTATCACGACGGTGTTCAAGGGTTCGTTCACATAGACTCGCTTCGTTTCCAAAATCGTGCGAAGCAAATTCGCCATATCTTTGGCTTTAGCATTGGATAAATAAAATGTGCGAATTTGGAGTTCTTCGTATTGTTCTCGTTTTTGCTTGGTATCCGGAATGATCAGAAGACGATCGGGACCCACTCGTTGAGCAAACAACTGGTTGGTCGTTAAGATGAGATTTAAGGCCTCATTAAATGGGGTATCCTTGGTAAAGATTGTCACCAAATCATCCCGCACATCCTTATCAAATAAGATGTCGATGTTGGCGGTTCTCGCAAGAATTTCAAACACCTGTTTTAACCGAGTATTTTGAAAGCGAAGGGTGACTGGTTCGGCTGATCCGCCAATGGTCTGGGTTTCTTGTTGCTGCTGAACCACTCGAGTAATCCCTTCAACGGCTTCCGCTAAGGAGGGGTCTAACTCGACAGCGGTTTCATAGAGTCCGAGGGCTTCGTCAAAACGCCCCAAGCTTTCCATTTGTTTGGCGTCAAGGAGGGTTTCACGAGCTGATTTTAAGCGCCAGGCGTCATTGAGTGCCTGGTGGTGTTCTTGTTTTTCTGGATCCAAACCTAGAGCAATTTCAAATTCTTGAAGAGCCTCCGCAATCTGACGTTTCTGTAGCCAATTCCGCCCTTGTGCAAAATGTTGTTCGGCAGCCCGGATTTTGGCATGTCGCAACTTTTTGTCCAGTTCCTTGTTGAAGGGTTCTTTTCGGATAGCGTCTCGATATGCTGCCACCGCACCGTCCCAATCTCCTTTTTGCTCAAGTTCTTCTCCTAGCTGCATCTCCTGGAGGGTACAGGCAAGAAGGAGAGTGATCAAAATGGAAATTCCGATGCGAAAAAATATGTGCATAATAATGACGTGAGTTCCTTCTCTTGGTTGCCAGGCGGGGGGATTATTGAAGAACTAGAAATCCCTTTTAGCCTAGCATATTTCGTGAATTCGGGCTAGAGATAGTGCCTTCCTAACTTTTATGTATCGGATTCTGACATTTCAATATTAAAATTAAATGCC
>QJYE01000031.1 GCA_003235785.1 Nitrospirota bacterium | reverse complement strand
AGACCTCGATACTCCTGAAGAGTATCAAAGGTGGCAACCCAACTTTCGTGATAAACTTTCCCGCTGAAAAATCGAGGTGACATGATCTACAATCTTGTATTATTTCTTGTAAGAATTGGGACGGGTATTCTCTGCCGAATCGATGCACCGAACATCGACCAATTTCCCCAAAAAGGACCGCTGCTCGTGATCTCGAATCATACGGGACAGCTGGAAGTTGCCGTTTACTTCGGACAGTTGGCACCACGCCCGATCACTGGCTGGGCAAAGATGGAAGCCTGGGACAATGCGTTTCTCAATTGGTTGTTCAACCTGTGGGGGCTGATCCCTGTCCGTCGCGGCGAGGCAGACACATCCGCTTTGAGAAAAGCGATCAGGGCTATTAATGACGGTTTCATATTTGGCATCGCCCCTGAAGGGACACGCAACATAACAGGGAGGCTTAAACGAGCACATCCAGGGGCAGTTATGCTGGCCACACGCTCTAACGCCCCCATTATTCCCCTCGTCCATTGGGGCGGAGAGGATTTTCTAAAGAATCTAGTGCGTTTTAAACGCACAAATTTCCATATCCGTTTCGGCAAACCGTTCAAATTAGATCTGGAAGGTGTGAAAATGACCCGTGAGATTCGTCAGCAAATCGCTGATGAAATGATGCTTAAAATTGCAGAACTCATGCCGCCACAGTACCACGGTGATTATGAAAAGGTTACACTTGGCGAAAAGCGATACATTCAAGTAGTAGAATAGTCATAGGCTTTCCTTTCACATTTGTCATGCCATGTTCTATGCAAAATTTTGAATTTTGGGTTGGGTGATATAGAATGAAAGTGAAAAAAAAGTAAAGGAGCATGATTATGAAACCGTTGAAAACCATTACCTTTTTGACCATCGCATTCGCACTAATGCTTGCACAGGCAGGAACAGTACTGGCTGCCCCTTCATTGCAAGAGGGCTTCATCACAGGCACCATAACCGCCCTGGAATGTGGGTTAGATCTTGAAAACCCCACTATTTTGGTAACCCTCGATGTAGAGGGAGTTTCCCAAACATTGGAAATTGATCTTGCAACAGCAGTATCTCTTGGCATTATTGCACCGGACACCGAGTGCTCCCCCGAGGCATTGGCAGGCGCGATCGATACTGAAGTTTCCATTGACCCCGTCACAGTAATCCTTGAAGAGGAAGTAGACCAACATCCTGTTGGCGCTGCCCTTTCTTTATTCTTCACAGATATTACCGACTATGAAACCATCATGGCCGCCCATGAAGACGGAACAGGCTTTGGCGTTCTCGCGCAAGCATTATGGCTGACGATGCAAATGGAAGGTGATTCAGACACTTTCATCGCCATTGTTGAAGCGAAGAAAACAAAAGATTTTGGCGCTTTTGTTCTTGAAGACGGCTCCACGCCTCAGAATTGGGGACAGTTTAAAAAAGCTGTTCTCAACGGTGACAAAAAGGGAAATCTTGGCGTTGTGATGTCTGACAAGGAAAATAAAACCAATAATGGTAACGGCCAGGATAACGACAAGACGAATAATGGCAACGGCCAGGACAAAGAAAAAACCAATAACGGAA
>QJYE01000265.1 GCA_003235785.1 Nitrospirota bacterium | reverse complement strand
GGAAATTGATTGGACGCATTGAATTGCCTATTTTGTGGCATTTGGAGGTGCCTATATCGTTAAGGAGACACAAACGCTGGATTGCCAACCGAAAGTCCGAAGTAGCCAGGGCTCTGCCTAAGGGGGAGCCGTTGGAAAAAGTGAATCGAGTGACACCCACATTCAACTGTCAAGTGCACCACGAGCTTCTCGAAAAACCTCATAGGGCGTGCGATACTCCAAGCACTTCCTTGTTCGGTTGTTCAACAACTGTTCAACCCGGATTCGGCAGTTGGAAAAATAACTGTAAGCAAGTTTATGGAGTAGCGGCCTTGGCTGCATCTTGAGCAATTTTAACTACGCCGCAGTTGAATGTCTTAAAACTCATTGATTTTCAAGGCCCATTGCCAGCTCTTCATATTTTCAAAAAATTCAACTGCGGGATTCGGGTTCAATCAGCTGAATGGCCGCCGGCTCCATTTCATTGAAATTGGTGCCTTTGGGCAAGAACCGTCTGATCAACCCGTTGACCTGCTCCACACTGCCTTTCTCCCAACTGTGGTAGGGGGCACAGAAGAATGTAGAGGAGGCAAGTATTTTGTTCATAGTTTAAGCTTGCTACTCCCTGTAGCAATCTAGGGAGTTACCACTTGGGGATATGTGATTAATAGAGCACCTCGGCAGCTTGATCCGGAGATCTTTTATTGAGTCTTTAGGAGATGGCAGGAGATGCGGGAGCTAATTCGGATTGAAGGGCGGTGTGCACTCGTTTCAATTCGGACCGAAGGGTTTTGAGGTCGGCTTCAGCTTCTGTTAAGTTTTCGGTTCGCCCGATCTCTTCAAGGTGGAAGGCGATTTCGGAAAGGGGGTTGGCCCCTATGATTTGTGAGCAGCCTTTAAGGGCATGCGCGATTTTTCGGAGCGAATCACCGTTATTTTCCTCTATTGCCTGCTGTATGCCAGCGAAATGTATTTCAGAATCCTGGAGAAATTGGTTCACCACGGTGTTCACAAATTCCGGATCATTGTCTCCTCCCAATTGTCGAAGCTCGCTGAGCGTCGTTAGATCCAATGGCGGTAGATGGCTTGGCCCTGACAAAGCGGTTTCAGGAGAAGGGGTAAGGGCTTCAGCCACGTGGGGTGTTCCCAGGCTTTGATCTGTCAATGAGTCTTGAGGAATCCATTTTTCTAACAGACCTTTGAGGTCTTGTAATTTCACAGGTTTTGATAAAAAGGCATTCATCCCGACTGCAAGGCATTTTTCCTGATCACCCTGCATGGCATTGGCGGTCATCGCAATGATGGGGAGGGAGGCGTGTTCCTCTTGTTTGCGTATCGCCATCGTGGCTTCGAAGCCATCCATCTCCGGCATGAGACAATCCATTAAGATCCCGGCATACGAATTTCGTGTCACCGCTTCCACCGCTTCAAGCCCATTGGCCGCCACATCAACCTGATAGCCCAGTGTTTCTAACATACGGACAGCGACTTTTTGATTGACGAGGTTGTCGTCGGCCAGTAAGAGGCGAAGGGCTGGTCCTTTGAGTGTAGCCTCCGGTTCTTGTTTGAGAGTGGTTGGTGGTAGGGTTGCGGATCTCCTCATGACATTCAACAAGCATTGGTGCAACTGATGGAATCGGATGGGTTTGGTCAGATGGGCGGCAAAGCCTGCCCGAAGGACCGTTTCTGATTCCACCCTGTCCACCAAAGGATTCATCAAGATTAGTCGAATGGAACTCAGTTGTGGATCGGCCTTGATAGTCTTGGCCAGCTGGAGACCATTCATACCGGACATCGTCAAGTCCACTATTGCGACATCACATGCTTCTTCTCTTTCGGCCTTCTCCCGAAGCAAGGTAAGGGCCTTGGATCCGTCTTCTGCTTCACAGCTCTGCATGCCCCAATGATTCGTATAGTGACGAAGCAGTTGTCTGTTCGCAGGATTGTCATCGATGAGGGCAATCCGAATTCCCTCAAGTTTATCGGGTGTTTTTATATTTGGTGAGGGAAGATCCTTTTGAAGGCCCAAGCGTGTGGTGAACCAGAAACAGCTCCCTTGGCCTAGTTGACTGTTGACGCCAATGGTTCCACCCATGAGTTCCGTCAATCTTTTTGAAATCGAAAGGCCTAATCCAGTGCCTCCATATCTCCGTGTCGTTGAACTATCTTCTTGGCTGAAAGCCTGAAAGAGGCGAGAGCATCCTTCCGGCGTCAGTCCAATGCCGGTGTCAGTAATCGTAAAACGAAGAAGTATATGGTTGGCAGATTCTTCTTCAAGGTGAACCTTGACCACTACTTCTCCCTTTTCGGTGAACTTCAGAGCATTCCCCACAAGATTCATCAGAATTTGGCGCAGACGGGTGGGGTCCCCCTGAACTGAGGTGGTAATGGTGGGATCTATGAGCCCGACCAACTCCAGACCCTTTTCCTGGGCTTTAAATCCGAGAAGATCTAAGATGCCTTCGAGTGTATCCCGAATGTCGAAGTCAATCGTTTCGAGGGTGAGTTTGCCGGCTTCAATTTTTGAGAAGTCGAGAATATCATTAATAATGGTCAGGAGCGCATCACTGGAATCCTTAATGGTGAGCAGGCAGTCCTGCTGGTCCATCGTCAGATCCATATTGAGTAAAATGTCTGACATCCCGATGATGCCATTCATTGGGGTTCGAATCTCATGACTCATTGTCGCCAGAAAATCAGATTTGGTTTTTGCGGCAGCTTCGGCTTCAGTTTTGGCACGAAGTAAAATAGCTTCTCTTTGTCTCCGTTCGACTGCGCGACCAAGCTGGGCTCCAACATAGCCCATGACTTCTAATAATTTAGGTTCTAATTCTATGGTTTCTGGTGAGTAAAATTCTAAGACTCCGACCACGCGTTCCTCAATGAGAATGGGAAACCCAAATCCTGTCTTGACTCCAATATCTTGGGCCATTTGGGCTCTTGGAAAATTTGGATCCTTAGTGACATCATGAATCCAATCCGGCTTCCCCGTGTCCAGAACCCGACCGGGTAGCCCCACTCCTCGCTGAAAATTGGTCTGTTCGGTGATGTCACGAAATGTTTGATAGCGTTCAGGGTGTTCCAGGTGCCAGATGGGCGTAGACATAAGTTGGTTGGTGGACTCCTCGGATAGGAGGTATAAATGTCCGATAGGCCACCCGATTTTTCGACAGATTAAATCCATACTGACTTGCATGACCTCTTCCACCGTCGATGGTTCGTGGGTGGTCTTGGCAATTTGCTGGAAGAGAGAATCCAGGCTGGCGCAATACTGAAGATAATCATCCAGCTGCTGCCGTTGTTGCTGTTCTTCGTTAATGGTGTCTAATACCCGGTTATATTCTTCAGCAATTTGCCCAACTTCGGTATGAGGTTCTGTTGGGACATGACGAGAAAAGTCGTTGGTCTGTCGTTGTTCCTCCATTTGACCTAGGAGATCCAATATGGCGGTGCTGGCTCCATGTTCAGCCATGTTGAGGCCGATGTGTTCTTCTTCGGCTGTGACACGCAGAGGAATCCATCGATTCATGAGCCAGAGCAGGGTAAAGCCCACCCCAAATGCCCAGAAAAAACACACGCCGCTTCCCAGAGATTGAATCGCCAACTGCTCCCATCGATTTAAGCCTGTGCCCCAGCTGGCTGGATCACTCAATAGGGGAAATGCAATGGTGCCCCATACGCCTGCACAGGCATGGACAGGTACGACCCCGATCGCGTCATCAATGTGGAAATGCTCGAGAAGAAGTGTCGCGCTGACGCAGATCATCCCTGCTCCAGCGCCAATCAGGATTGTGCCTTCCGGGCTCATGATATGAGCGGAGGCGGTGATGCCAACGAGTCCGGCCAGGGCACCGTTGAGCGCATGGCCAACCTCAGGCCGACCGAGAAGATACCAACTCAAACCCAGAGCCGCTAATGCACCAGTGGCTCCTGCCAGCGTGGTATTTACTAAAATATGTGGGACGTTTTGGGAAAACTCGAAAGCACTTCCTCC
Source organism: Nitrospirota bacterium (assembly GCA_003235785.1). Classification (GTDB taxonomy): domain Bacteria; phylum Nitrospirota; class Nitrospiria; order Nitrospirales; family UBA8639; genus Nitrospira_E. The sequence goes on along the minus strand of QJYE01000265.1, from coordinate 1,319 downwards.
GTTAAACCCGTACCACCCAAACCAGACGAGTAAGACACCTAGGGTGGCGAGAGGAATGTTTTGCCCTTGGATTGGCGCGGCCTTGTCAGAAAAGCGTCCCAGGCGTGGACCAATAATCATCACAGCAGCCAAGGCGACCCACCCGCCAACCGAATGGACGACTGTTGATCCGGCAAAGTCAATAAATCCAAGACTCTTTAACCACCCGGTCGTCTGCCCCGTGGCCAACCCTCCCCACATCCAATGACCCATGATGGGATAAATAAGAATGGACACAATCAGACTTGTGCCCAAATATCCCGTAAATCGCATGCGTTCCGCGACGGAGCCGGAGACCAGCGTGGTGGCGGTGCCACAAAAGACCATTTGAAAGAAAAAGAAAGCCCAGAGCCATGGTTGGTTGTGAGCATTAAAGAAGAATCCCTCAGTCCCGATCATGCCTCCTGCCGTAGGACCAAACATGAGGGCAAATCCGATAACCCAAAAGCCTAGAGAGGAGGTACAAAAATCAACGAGGTTTTTGATCGCGACGTTTATACTATTCTTAACCCGAACCCGGCCGGTTTCCAGGCATGTGAACCCTGCCTGCATCAGCATGACGAGGGCCGCACAAATGAGCATCCACAAAATATCCAGTAGTGAAGAAGGGTCTTGCATTAAATTGACGCTACCATGGTAGGAATAGAGGTATGGGGACTCAAGAAATCGACCGTAACGAGGTTTTGGCTCTGGTGTATGTTCTGTGGAAATGACAGAGGTTCACGCAGGGATGGCTCCATCTCTACTCTGTCGGTGTTCCCGGACTGAGAATTTACTGCCCTTTATTGGAATATGTGGAGTGCAGATGATGAGGTAGGAAAAGAACGGGCATAGCCGTCTCGGCGTGCTTGATCCCCTAAATGACAGGTTTTCAGTCCTTTTTATAGAAAGAGGGAAGAGGCGGATTTGGTTTTTGAGGTCAGAGGGGTCGGGCTGCAAAGGTGTTGGATGAGTGAACGATATTGTCTGTTATTGATGCTATCTGGTCCTTCTTATCGAGTGATCCCCATTTGGGGGAGCAGGGACGTTGAATCTGATGAAAGGAAATGGACGTTTGAGGGATGAAATTTTTAAGACGTATTTCCCTTGAGGAAATTAGAAAAAGGACCTTGGTCAATTTTGGGAAATTATTATCTGTTTACTCTTGAAAACCGGGATGCGGGAGATTGAAGTGGTCCGGGCCAAGGTGGAGGATGTTCAGGCCACGCAGGAGGGGCATATTTGCGGGTACAGGGAAATGGCGTCATGATAAGAGCGAGTTTGTGGGGGTTCTCCCGGAA
>QJYE01000055.1 GCA_003235785.1 Nitrospirota bacterium | reverse complement strand
GCCGAAGACCGCGGCGACGCCAATTTCGCCGACGATCAGGCTCTGCTGAAGACCCTCGAAGTCTATCACGAGCTGTGGGCGAAAGGTTACTTGAACCAAGATGCGGCAACCTCCGCCGACTCGCAGAACAAGTTCTTTGCGGGTGAAGTCGCCCTGTTCCCGAATGGCTCATTTGGCGTACAGGACGCCCAGGATGCCTTGGGCGTGGAAAATGTCGGAGCCATACTCCCTCCTGAGATCTCAGCCGATGCCGTCATCAAGAACAGCACGATTGGCGGACCTGGCCAGAGCCTGGTGGTCTCCAAGAATGCCAATGCCGAAGCCGCAGTGAAGCTGCTGTCCTTCCTGAACTCAAGGGATGAATTCCTGAAGTTCAGCGAAGTGCAGACGGTCATGCCCGTCCGTAAAGACGTATCGGCCCAGGACTTGGGAATTGAGCCCGGCTCGATTGCCGCCCAGATGTTTGAATGGGCTGGGAGCTACACGTTCTGGCTTGACAACGAACTCTCAGGACCCGTGGTCGATGATTTCACTAAACTCGTGCCGCTCGTTTTGACCGGAAAGATGTCACCGGAAGAATTCGCTCAGCAGCTTGACAAGGATAAGTAGCGGAAATAAGTGCAGGCAATAGGCCATAGGGTACTCTTTTATCCTCAGGAGTACCCTATGGCAATCCCAACATCGTAGCGCACTCTGAAGTGAGGTGGGAGTAGCTCTAATCAAAAGGAAAAGTATTCAGAAAGGGCATTCTCGCTTTTTGGCCTCTATGATTGGTATGAGTGTTCCTAATCATTGCAAATGACAATTACAATAAAGGATAAAGGAATCCATCAAACCATGAAAGCCATTGTCAAATCCAATTTCCGTAGAAAAAAGGCAATTCAGGGCATTCTATCCGTCATCCCCGCCATCATTGTTTTGCTCTTCATACGCTTTTATCCGATCGGAGAGGCCATTTACCGGAGTTTCACAAATTGGAACGGGCTATATCGGAACGATTGGGTGGGATTTCAAAATTACATTGACATTTTCACGAATAGCCCTTTCTGGACGCTCCTCCGGAATAGCTTCGTACTGCTGATCAGTGTGCCGCTCCAAATATTCTTTGGTTTGCTGGTGGCCGTCCTACTTTACGAAGAAGTTGCTGGGTGGAAGTTCTTCCGGGCGATCGTGTATGTTCCGCAAATTATTTCGGCGGTTATTATCGGATACTTATTCCGAATCGCCTTTGGACTTGACGGTCCGATCAACCTGGTCTTGCGAAAGATTGGCCTGGGAGTCATGTCAATAGAGTGGCTGGGCAACAGTGCCTCCGCCCTGTTCGTTCTGGTCTTTTGCCTGACCTGGTTTTCCATTGGCTGGCAAGCCATCATCATCCTTGCAGGTATGACAAAGATCTCACCATCGGTCATTGAGTCGGCGAGCTTGGATGGCGCAAATTTCTGGCAACGCACCTTTTTGATCATTGTCCCCATGATCTCGCGCACTATTGAATACGGCGCGATCATGTCCATTGTTTGGACCTTCACGGGAACCTTCGCGTTTATCTACTCGATCACTTACGGCGGCCCCGGATATGAAAC
>QJYE01000521.1 GCA_003235785.1 Nitrospirota bacterium | reverse complement strand
TCGTGGAGACACCCATCTCAAACAAATCCAAGAGGAAGCGCAGGCCCTGATTACGAAGGTCTTAGACTTGGCCTCATAGTCGAGGCCGAGTTGAACCCGCACAGCCATACATTGCTCCAACTCTTGGCGTTGCCTGCGATTTATTCTATTCCTCCACTGACTCCTCTATTCACCCTAAGCCTTTCGACGAGCTCAGGGGGAACGGTCCTGCCCCTTCCATCCCTGTTCTGCACATGGCCAGCTCTAGAGCTGGAGCCACCATGGGCGTATTTGACGTGGCCGTCAAGGCAGGAACTTCTCCGCCCTGCTCGCTGCTTTGCGTAACCGATTCCGGCCAGAATTGTTCCCTTCTGATTTCTCGACCATTTCTATCTCGATACACCAACTCGTCAGTATCGAGATCGTACTCCGGTATTTCCGTTCGTTCCCATCGTTGAACAAAATATTGGTAACACAACGTGTAGAGGCCATGGTCTTTCGAGTTGTGCCGTAAGACATATTCCGGCATCTCCTGAATATCCAAATCGGTATGGTAATGCTGCATCCAGAGATAATCGCCAAGAATGACCAATTTCAGGAGCGGGGGATCCGAATAGAGCTTGAGTTTGACGGACTTCCCGACGGCCTGAAGTCTTTTGAGCAACTCAATACTTTGCCTGACGCCCTCTCGATATTTCTCAATGGACATCATTGGATCGGCAATGGCCCGGATACGGGCACTGGCGCCTTGACTGAATGGATTCACTAACATGATGTTGGCTCCCAGGCATTTATCCAACACGGTCGACAAGTCCCCCACCTGATCACGCAACGTGTCATACCCGCTTGATCCGATGACCATGACTGTGCGCCCTCGACCCTGCGTCTCCCGCACCTTTCGAATCCCATCTTCAGCTCCCCGCGCCCGTTTGGGGAAAAATGAGACGAAGCCCGCATCAATGGCCATTTGCGCTAACTTCCTATCTTTCACACTTCTCCGGATATAGGTCATCACCATAATCAGCAAGACCGCCACGCCTATTTCTAACGTGACAACCCAGACCTTCTCCTTCTCTACCTGTGTCCAGTAGGAAAGAAAATTTGTGGCCACAATGGGGAGCGACATCGCAATCCCCGCACTCAAACACAACACAACAATATGATAGCCAATCTCCGAGGCATTTTTGATACCCTCACGGATGTTGGCGACAATCTTTTTTACCATTACTTACCCTTCTTTTGGTTCTCGGAAGAACCACGAAAATTTTACCTATAACAAAATACGACCAGGTGTCGGCTTGATCCGACAAACCCTGGTAAGCCCACCATACAACTCCTGGATCCGTCTGGGATTGTTCCTGCTTTCAGGTGACCACGGAGGGGTTGAACAAAAAAATCGTGCAGGACCTTCCTTGACGCTCTCGGGGTCTACCGCCCCGCCAAGAAGAGGTCTTACACGATGCTCATCAAACTATCACAGAGTATGCAGTCACGCAAGCTGAGTTCTTGGAAACCACGCTGGCATTTTTTCTGGCGTCACCATCACATCCAATGAGCAAAACTATTCAAGTCTCGCAGTTGGAATGCCGAGGCTGGGCGGTAGTT
>QJYE01000346.1 GCA_003235785.1 Nitrospirota bacterium | reverse complement strand
GATCGAGGCGCCGTAGCGGAAGGCCACGCCACGTTCTGCGGCCAGCACCGCAAGCGCCTGCGTGAAGCGCTGCGCATCGCCGGATTCGTCGGTCGGCGCATAAACGCCGCCAGCAATCGGAACGCTCGATCGCGCCCAATGCTCTCCCCCCTTCTGTCTATCAAATCAAACACCTCAATTCTCGCCTACTCGTAGAGGATAGCTACCTTAGTCATCACGAAGCATATGCACGAAGAGGCCGTCGCGGAGCTTGGGTTCGAACCAGGTGCTTTTGGGGGGCATAACGCGATCCGCATCAGCCACGGCCATGAGTTCCTCCACCGTGGTTGGATACAGCCAGAACGCCACGGCCCAATCACCGCTGTCCACCAACGCTGTAAGTTGTTGGGTCCCGCGAATACCCCCCACAAAATCTATGCGAGAATCTGACCGTTGATCTTTAATGCCTAATAACGGATCCAACACCCGCTCCGTTAATTCCGATACGGCCAACGCACGAACCGGATCCTTTTGGCTGTGCAACGACGGATCCTCTTTCGGTGTCGCACGATGCCATTGCCCTTCCAGATACATATCAAAACCGGCAGCCGGTGGTTCACCTGGTTGAGCAGTCACCTGCAATTCAAAATGTGGTGCCAATTTCTCGAGTAATTCTTTTGGAGTGAGCCCATGTAAATCCCGAACGACTCTATTATAGGACAGGATTTGCAGTTGATTATGCGGAAAGATCACCGATAGAAATCCATCTTCGTGATTCCCTGAAGGAAGCACGCTCGTATGCCCGCGAGAAGCGCGTACCCTGCTGGCGGCTGCCGACCGATGATGCCCATCGGCAATATAGAGTGCTGGAAGCTCCTGGAAGGCTTTAATGACTTGCTGAATCGCCGAATCATCTCGCACACTCCAGACCGTGTGTTCAATTTTATCGTCAGCCACAAAATGAGCATCTGGCTTGGTACCCGTCACCTCTTTGAGCCACTGATCGATTTTGGCCGTTTGGCGGAAAAAGAGAAGGACCGGACCCGATTGAGATTCATGGGTTTCGATAATCCTCACCCGGTCAGCTTCTTTAACCGGCCGCGTATACTCATGTTTCTTAATGATGCCACGATCATATTCATCCACAGAGGCCAAAGCCACGATGCCCGTCTGCTCATGCTGCCCCCACTTCTGTCGATACACACCAAAGAGAGGCTTCGCTTCTTGAAACAACACTCCATCAGCAATGAGCTTTTTGAGATTGTCGGCACCTCGTTGATAGACCTCTGCTGAATACGGGTCCACTCCATCGCCCAGTTCAAGTTCCGCCCGGCCAATGCGAAGAAAGCAATGGGGATTCCCTTCAGCCAAGTCGCGCGCCTCTTTCAACGAGACCACATCATAGGGAGGAGCGGCGACTTGAGCCGCCAGCTCAGGTTTTGGTCTCACAGCGCGAAACGGTGCAATCGTTGCCATACTCTAGTTCTCCTTTTTTCCCAAAAATCACGTTGAAATTGTGGTATTTTGTACCACAACCACCCCAGCTCTGGATATAAGCCAATCAACCCGGCTTCACCCAAGGGGTCAGACTCGACTTAATTTCCCTGCTGCAAGCAGCGGGCTATTCGGCGGATCAATAGCTTACCGTTTTCTCAAGATACCCTTGAAGCCAGCTACGTATCATAAGGTGTCCTTAAACAGAATATGGCTCATCAATGACCTCCAAGAAATGATCATTTTTTCTCTCCCCTTTTTCATTTTTTCACGATGTCTTGGGGTAAAAAGACACCTTACCAGGTCAATTGGCCTTATTCGGAAATGTACGTTTACGACAAACAATCACGCAGCCTGCTATGTTATCCCACGCATCCACCTCTTTCCCTTCATGCTAGGGCACCCATCGTAGAGGTTCAAACAGAAAGATTCCTGATAGAGAACCTCTATGCAAACCCACCCTCATCTAGAAAAACAAGAAAACATGATATTCCAACGCTGGGTACTGCTTACCCTTGTCTTTTTCAGTGTTCTGTCATGGTCGGCCGTTTGGGCTGGAGACAAACCCGCCATCATGTTGGCGGAAATTTACCAGCAGGGTATCGATGTTACCCAATATTGGGCCAGTGAAAAGCTTGATGGCGTGCGTGCGCGTTGGGATGGTACGCAATTGCTCTCACGCGGAGGCCACGTGTTTGCGTCACCTGAATGGTTTACAAAAGACTTCCCAGCGAGTCCCCTTGATGGAGAATTATGGATTGGACGAGGACGTTATGAGGACACGACCTCCGTTGTTCGAAAGCAGCAGCCACATGAGGGTTGGCGAATGGTTCGCTTCATGGTGTTTGATCTACCCACACATGGCGGAGCCTTTGATGAACGGGTCAACGCGATGAGACGCATGGCCACACGAGTTGATTCTGCCTTTCTTGGGATTATCGCGCAGCATGCGATCACCAATGAAGATGATCTGAAGCAGCAATTGCAAGCAGCCCTCGATCAAGGGGGAGAAGGCCTCATGCTTCACCGGAAAAGCGCCCGCTATACCCATGGACGTAGCCAGGATTTACTCAAGCTGAAACCGTTTGACGATGCCGAGGCAACAATTATTGGATACCGTCCAGGAAAAGGGAAGTTTATCGGCCAGGTCGGCTCACTCAAAGTGCAAACCGAACAAGGCGTCGTCTTCTATATCGGCACAGGACTCAGTGATGCGCAACGGCGGGATCCCCCTCCCCTGCAGACCCGAATTACATTCCGACATCAAGGATTCACAGAAAATGGCATCCCTCGCTTTCCGGTATTTTTGCGTATACGAGACGAACAGCCGGAGTAGGTAGAACCGCCATTTTTTTAGGCAATGGCTTTGTCGATGAGAACTTTAGCCGCTCTCTTGGCAATCTTGGCTGTTTGGGGATTTTGAGAAACCTGAGCCGTCACCGTCGCCCCTTCCAACAATAACGCCAATTCCTCTGCAAGCTCTTGTGGATCAGACGTTCCAACCTGTTCGCAAAGTGAAAGGATGTAGGCTTTCACCAATTTCTTATAATCCTGGCATATCTGACGAATGGCCGTATCATTGTCGGAGTATTCCCCAATGGTATTGATAAACAAGCACCCGTAAAAATTACTTTGCTGAAACCATCGTTCCGCAAAATCAAAGATCGCTAACAACCGCGCTTTGGGGGTCTTTCCCCCACTCTCCACTCGCCGCATGAATTTATTTCTGGCCATTCCATCGTACTGACGCAATACCGCCAACACTAACTCTTCCTTTGAACGGAAATGTGCGTAAAGGGTTTTTTTCGTGACACCGGACTGTTCCACGATGGTGTCGATGCCGGTCGCATGAATGCCGTTCTTTGCGAACAACGCTAGAGCGGTCTTGATAAGTTCCTCCCGCTTAGAGGAACTCCTTCGTTTTCGTGTGCCTTCCATCTACTTTTCCGTATACAAAAAATTTTTTTATTTTTTCTTCTTGCGACCACCATTTACAAAGAAAATTTAGCACATAAATCCTTTGTTTCAAATAATTTAGAGGTTTTTTCCCTAAAACATCTAAATTTTTTCGTAGTTGTAACGAAATCATATCTGGCCTGACTAACCTCCATAAAGTATACAATTCTGTATACTTAAAAATTAACCACTCACTCATTACAAAGGAGATTCATCATGAACATGATGAAAGGAGTTATCGGTTCTCTGTTCGCAGTCTTCATGGCCATGGTGACCATCCCGGCCTTCGCCGGAGATGTCACCCAAAGCACCCCAGGGATCAGTGGCTATGATCCCGTCGCCTACTTCACGGATGGCAAACCCATGAAGGGCTCCGGGTACCACGTGGCAGACTACAATGGCGTCACGTATGTCTTTGCCAGCAAAGACCACAAAACGATGTTCCAAGCCAATCCGGAAAAGTACATCCCGGCCTACGGCGGCTACTGCGCCTATGGCGTGGCCGTGGGGAAAAAGTTTGTATCCGATCCGGAAGCGTGGAAGGTCGTCAACGGCACATTGTATTTGAACCTGGATAAGGATATTCAAAGCAAATGGGCGAAGGACATTCCAGGCTATATCAAAAAGTCCGAAGCCAATTGGAAAGACATCAAAGATAAAGCGCCGTCTGATTTATGAGGAACGTGTGTGAGGCTCGCCACCTATAAGGTGGTGAGCCTCACCTGACACCCACAACAGCACCCGTGAAGGAGAAAGAAGTGAAACGGATCATACTCATCACAATCGTAGGAATTCTCGGCAGTGGAAGTTGGCCGGGAGGGGCCATGGCGAATGAAGCCAAAGCCTTTGCACCCAACGTCAATTCAATAACCGGCGCGATCACTGTACCGGAAGACTATACCCTGTGGCCCACCCTCGGCACCTGGACACATGCCAAAGTCGATGGAGGGGCCACGAAGATTCACGAATATCATGTGGTCTACACACAGCCGGAAACCATCGAGTACTACCAAAAGAAGCACCGGTTTCCTGATGGCGCCGTCCTGGTCAAAGAACTCCTGCATGCCGAAACCATGTCCATGACCACAGGGCCGGCCGTGGGCCATGCCACGACCATCAAAGGCTACTTTGTGATGGTGCGAGATACCAAAGGCCGGTTCAAAGGATCACCGTTGTGGGGTGACGGTTGGGGGTGGTCGTTTTTCAACGCGGATGATCGCGTCAACACGAAATCCACGGATTATAAAGTCGATTGCATCCCCTGCCATGTCCCGGCCAAAGACTTGGCCCCGCGAAATGCCAACATAGACGACCAATGGATTTACACATTGGGATATCCCGTGCTACGGAAATAGTCAAGAAGTATGCGTCATCACCTTCAAGAAAGGCCCTAGCTGACATCGTCCTATGCACGTCCCTTGAATCACTGAAAGTGGGCGGCGACTAAGCCGCCGCCATGCACGGAACGAGTTATCAGATCAACAACTCGCCAAACGACAGAATGAATTCTTTGACGGGAAGCAGTACGGCAAAGGGCGCCATGGCGGCGATGATGAGCACGGCGAACGCCTTCAGGTCGAACGGGAAGAGCCACATCTCGTTAACGTGCTCGTAAATAGCCCCGGCGTCGGCCAGCGATGAAATGTCGGGACTGCCGACCAGGTCTTGCCTATGGTCGGCACCCTCCTCGAGCCACTTTTTCTCGAACGCTCGGTCGTGGTCCCAGACAAGTTTGCCGATTTCCAACAAACCCTTAAATCGACATCGACTCAGCGCCGGCAAAAAGGAGAGCAGAGGAGCGTACACAATCAGTATCGCAACAACCACGTAGCCGAAGACGTCGAACTTCAGATCCTTCAGCAAGAAGCCTTGGTGATACA
>QJYE01000472.1 GCA_003235785.1 Nitrospirota bacterium | reverse complement strand
GTTCATTGGTCGGAAAGGCGATCCCATTGATTTTTTGGGACCCGACCCAATGGCCTCAGGCTGAATGCCGACCTTCTCCAATAAACCCTGACTCTTCATGGTGAGCATGATGACCCCAATGCTGCCCGTAATGGTCGAGGGATGGGCAAAAATTTGGTCAGCCGCCATGGCCACGTAATAGCCTCCGGACGCCCCAATATCCATAATAGAGGCGATAATGGGTACTTGTCGCTTTTCTTTAAATTCCAGAAGCTCGTGGTACAGAATATCCGAAGAAGTGACGGTCCCCCCTGGGGTATTAATGCGCAGGACCAGCGCTTTAATATCGTCATCGGCGGCGGCTTTGGTCAATTCTTGCTTCAGTCGTGCCGGGAGGCTGGGCTCAGGAAAAAGGCCGTCTGGTGCGATAGTCGTTAACGTCCCGGAGATGTCAATTAAGAGGACCTTGTCTGGCCCTTCCCCTGAAATGATTGTTTCCTGCAGGCCGCCACGACCTGGAGAAAGATCGATCTGAATACACCCACTTAACGCTACAAGCAGGAGAAGAGCCCAGATTCGCCTATCACTCATGTTTTCTGGCCTTTCATCATGTCGATAAACTGCTGGAAGAGATAGGAAGAATCATGAGGACCTGGTGACGCCTCAGGATGGTATTGCACCGAAAGAATAGGGCTTTCCAGACCAACCATGCCTTCACAACATCCATCATTCAGGCTCCGATGCGTCACTTCCATCTGACCAATCTTGGTATCAAACCGTTGCACGCCCCACGCGGCCCCTTTTGTTTCTTCATGAGGCAGCCCGACAGCAAAATTATGATTTTGTGACGTGATTTCTATTTTTCTGGTCCGAAGGTCCATCACTGGATGATTGGCCCCATGATGGCCAAAGGGCAGTTTATGCGTCGTCAGACCTAAGGCTAAGCCTAAGATCTGATGCCCTAAGCAAATGCCAAAGATGGGCTTCCAGCCGAGTAAGGCTTTGATGGTGTTGATGGCATAGGGCACGCCTTCAGGATCTCCAGGGCCGTTCGATAAGAACAGGCCATCGGGTTCCAGTTGGCGAATGTCCTCTGCGCTGGTGGAGGCCGGCACCACATGAATCTGACACCCCACATCCACCAAGCTACGAAGAATATTGTGCTTGACCCCAAAATCCATGACTACGACTTTATACAAAAAGTCCGGCGACACGTGCTCAGAAGACGAAGTCCCCCTGGTCTCGGCTCTGAGGGATGTCGTCCCCTGTGTCCATTGATAGGGAGATGCGCAGGTGACTTCATCCACCAGATCTCGACCCACCAGCGAGGGCGAAGCCTGAGCTTTCGCACATAACGATGACTCATTCAAGTTTACATGAGAAATCACTCCCACTTGGGAGCCCTTCTCGCGGATATGACTGGTGAGGGCACGCGTATCGATTCCTTGGATACTCACGATGTTATGGTGGATCAAATATTCTTCAAATGATTGACGCCCCCGCCAATTGCTCATTCGCTTCGAGGCTTCCCGGACGATATAGCCTTCAGCCCAGACGCGACGCGATTCGTCATCATGAGGGGTCATACCGTAATTGCCAATCTGTGGGCTGGTCATCAACACAATCTGGCCTTTATAGGAAGGATCGGTCAAAATTTCCTGGTACCCGGTCATGGCCGTATTAAAGACCACTTCCCCAACCGTCTCCCCTTCAAACCCCAGGGCTTCTCCCTTGAAGACCGTCCCATCTGCTAAGGCTAAAACCGCCGACTTCACGTAATCACCTCTTTCATCTCTTTCTTATTGCCACAATTTGCATTATAACCACCAATTTTCTTAGCTGTCCGTCGCAAGATGAGGAACGAGGGTTTTGCGTAATTTGAGAATAAACAAAGAAAACGCCAGACCAACATTCACCAGGTGCAAGGCCCGAACGATCATATGCACACGAAAGAATTCCCCATAGGCCACCTCCTTTTGGTCTTTGGAGATGGCTTCAAAGGCCTGCTCTTGTAACGCCACGGCATGAGGCCCCAAGATGCCGAGAATTCCTACCGTCACCGCCACCATTCCGCCAAGGAGCCACCATTCGACCGGCGTGACGGAAAAGATGCGCGCAGGATCTTGCCCATAGGTTCGATAACGAAGGAAGGCCAGAAGACTAAGGATACATAAAATTCCTGCATTCAGGTACCCATACCCATCAAAGACGCGACGTAAAAACCGCCCGGCTGGCTCCATTCCAAAGGAGTTAAAGACCGCAGGAATTACGATGGCAATAATGACCACCAGGCCACCCACCCAGAAAGTGAGGGCACACATTTCCACGAAAAAACCAATGACACTCCAATTCGTGCGCTTCTTCTCCATTGGTTAACGTGCGTCATACACCAAGCGCCCATCAACGAAGGTCATTTTGACCTTCCCTTTGACCGTCATGCCGCCAAATGGTGTATTACGGCTTTTGGAGTAAAACTGCTCAGGGTCGACCACCCATTCTTCTTCCGGATCAAAAACCACAAGATCCGCCAAACTCCCTGGCTTGAGCGATCCCACGGGAAGATGGAACAATTGCGCAGGCGCACGCGTCAACTTATCAAGTGCTTGTTCCAGAGACAAGATGCCTTCCTGTACCAATCGAAGCGTCAGGGGCAGGGCTGTTTCAAAACCCACAATTCCAAATGGTGCCGTATCAAACTCCAATTGCTTTTCCTGAAGCGCATGAGGGGCATGATCGGTCGCAATGACATCAATGGTGCCATCAATTAAGCCTTGCTTGAGTGCCTGGACATCCTCATCCGTTCTGAGCGGAGGATTCATCTTGGCATTAGCCTTGTAACCGCGAACGGCCTCTTCCGTAATGGAAAAATGGTGAGGACACACCTCAGCACTCACGGGAAGTCCTTGGGCCTTAGCATGACGAACAAGTTCAACCGAGCGTGCCGTACTCAAGTGAGCCAGGTGCACCGTGACCCCGGTCAACCCGGCAAGAGCAAGATTGCGCGCCACCATCACCTCTTCGGACGCATCGGGGATTCCGGGCATCCCCAGTTCTGTGGATACTACGCCTTCATTCATGCACCCCCCGTCAGTCAGATGTAAGTCTTCACAGTGATCGACCACCGGGATACCAAAGGCTTTGGCATATTCCAAGGCACGACGCATAACTAAGCTATTCATCACGGGCCGCCCATCATCAGAGATCGCGACACAACCGGCTTCAACAAGTTCTCCAATGTTAGCTAATTCTTCACCATCTGAATTTTTGGTGATCGCCCCAATCGGAAAGACTCGCGCTTTCCCGGCTTGCTGCCCCTTGGTCAGCATAAATTGTGTAATGGCGGCATTATCATTGACTGGCTGCGTGTTGGGCATACAGCAGATGGACGTAAACCCGCCGGCGACGGCTGAGGCCGCCCCGGTTTCAATCGTTTCCTTATATTCAAACCCGGGCTCACGCAAGTGACAATGCAGGTCCACCAGCCCAGGAGCCACAATCCAGCCGCTGGCATCAAGAATCGTGACGGTAGGATCTTGATGGACAGGATGCTTCAGTGGATACCCGACTTCCAGGATTTTCCCGTTCTGGATCAGAACATCGGCTCGTCCATTCATATGCCCAGGATCAATAACCGTCCCGCCTTGAATGCAGACCGTTTGAGTATGCTTTGACGACGCTTCATGCATAGTTCGTTACTTCAACTCCTTGCAAATAAAATCTTACGCGGTTCCTGAGAGTAAATACATTAAGGCCATTCGGACTGAGACGCCATTGCTGACTTGATCGAGAATGACAGCAGCCGGGCCATCTGCAACTTCTGGTGAAATTTCAATTCCACGATTCAAGGGACCAGGGTGCATGACGATGGCTTCGGGTTTTGCCAATTTGAGCCGATCCGAAGTTAAACAAAATAAGTTGGCATATTCTCGAATGCTGGGCAGTAAGGCTCGGCCGAGCCGTTCTCGCTGTAACCGTAGCATCATAATCACATCCGCACCGATTAAGGCATCCTCAAATCGATAAAAGACTTTGGCCCCGAGTCGTTCGACCGAAAGAGGAAGCATCGTCGGCGGCGCCACGATTCGCACCTCAGCCCCCAATTTATGTAATCCTGCAATATTTGATCGTGCAACCCGGCTGTGAGCGACATCCCCCACGATGACCACCGTCAATCCTTCAACTTTCCCTTTTTTTTCTTTAATGGTGTAGAGATCAAGCAAGGCTTGCGTGGGATGGGCATGCCAGCCATCTCCGGCATTAATCACCGAAGATCGAACAAATCTGGCCAAATGCTCCGCCGCACCTGGAGAAGAATGCCGCAGGACAATAATATCCGCTTGCATAGACTCGATATTGCGAGCGGTATCGATCAACGTTTCCCCTTTCACCACACTGCTGGTTGATGGGGAAAAATTAATCACATCAGCACTTAACCGCTTCGCTGCTAATTCAAACGAGGTGCGTGTCCGCGTACTGGGTTCAAAAAACAGATTTACGACAGTCTTTCCACGCAAGGCTGGAACTTTTTTGATGTCCCGCCCCCCGACCTCCTTCAACGATTCCGCCGTCGTCAGAATCAGTTCAATGTCCTCCACCGATAGGTCGGAAATCGCCAGCAAATCTTTTCGTTTCAAGCCCATAGATTGAGTTACTCAGAGAGAATAGACACCCGATCAACTTGCCCTAATTCTTCAAGAAATACTTGCACTTTTTCTTCGCGGGCTGTGGGGAAACTTTTCCCAACATAATTGGCACGAATGGGAAGTTGCCGATGCCCCCGATCCACTAAAACTGCCAGTTGGATTTCGGCGGGTCGTCCCAAATCCATCAGGCCATCTAGGGCCGCACGAATTGTCCGACCGGTAAAAAGCACATCATCGACTAATACGATCTTGAGATCAGAAATATTGAACAGAATAGACGTTTTTCGTATTTCAGGTTGATCTTTGCGAATGGATAAATCATCGCGATAGAGCGTGATATCAAGTTCCCCTAGGGGAATCTCACGTTGCTCAATTTGCTGAATGCGAGCGGCCAGGCGTTGGGCCAGAAACACTCCACCTGTGCGAATTCCCACGAGCGCTAAATCCTGAGTGCCCTTGTTCCGTTCAATAATCTCATGGCTAATTCTGGATAAAGCCCTGGACATTTCCTGGGCATCCATTAAAACTCGTTCAGCTTTCGAGGATTTCATAGCCTTAAATTCACTTTTTACTTGACAATTTCAGGGTGGTGCACATAAAAAAACCCTTCTCGCTCACGCTTGAGAAGGGCCTATCTGTTTTTTTGGCCACAACAAAGGCCATGATCTTCGTTTTTTCTCCTTACCCACCTCACTGGATG
>QJYE01000413.1 GCA_003235785.1 Nitrospirota bacterium | reverse complement strand
AGGCCTAATTTAATAGAGCCACGTCGGTGTTCTCTTTATTTGGAATGTTCCCCCCCAAGTAGCTTTTAACTAGAAATTCATGGTAAAAATACGTGTGCGCTTTAGCCAGCTTTTTGAATAGTTTTATCCCGCTTCGAATTCTTGTTCCTGAATCTTCAAGGATCATAAATGGCACGTATTTCTCAGCATGAAGTTGAGCATGTGGCGGATTTAGCCCGGCTAGAACTCACCGAACCGGAAAAAACGCTCTTTGGCGAACAACTGAGTCAGATCCTGACGTTTGTCGAGCAATTACAGGAGGTGTCGACGGAAGGGGTTCCGCCAACGGCTTCCGTCGTCAAGCAGGAATCGGTTTTGCGGGAAGATATTCCCCGGGAAGGGTTGTCCCAAGAGCAGGCGTTACGCAATGCTCCTGAAGCGCATGATGGATTTTTTGTGGTTCCTAAAATTTTGGGGAAGAAATCGTAGGGTGTTATTTATGAACATTTCATTCATTTCGTAGGGTTGATCACTATGTACCGCCAATTATTGCGCTGCAAAATTCATCGAGCGACCGTGACAGAATCTGATTTGGAATATGAAGGCAGTTTAACCATTGACGAAGAACTGATGGATCGGGCCGGAATTTTACCGTATGAATTAGTCATGGTCTCGAATCTTAATAACGGAGAGCGTTTTTCCACCTATGCGCTTCCTGGTACGCGAGGCAAAGGGGAAGTAATTCTCAATGGTCCGACGGCCCGGAAGGGTGTGACCGGCGATAAAGTGATTATTTTTTGCTATGAATTTTTTAACGACGAAGAAGCCAAGCGGCATGTTCCTAAAATTATTCAAGTTGATGAACGAAATGCCATCCGTGTCACAAAGCCCGCTTGACCCCGTATTCCCGCTCATTCCTGAAGGTATCCGGTATTCATGGCGTTATTTAAGCTCACGTTAAAAGAGTTGCAGGAAAAGTTTACCTGTGGAGAGGTGACTGCCGCTGAAATTGTGCGGGCGTACCTGCTCCGGATTAGTCACGTCGAACCGAAAATCAAAGCCTATATTACGGTGAATCCAAAGGAGGCACTTCTTGAGCGGGCTCACGCCATTGATGATGGGCTGAAAGCTTGGCGAAAAACGGAACCGTTAATGGCGATGCCCTTGGCAATCAAAGATAATATTTGCACGGAGGGGTTACGGACCACGTGCGGATCACGAATGTTAGAACAGTTCATCCCGCCCTATGATGCGACCGTGATGAAAAGACTGAATGCCCAGCAACCGTTGATTCTTGGAAAAACCAACCTCGATGAATTTGCGATGGGCTCTTCAACCGAACATTCGGCGTTTGGGCCATCGCGGAATCCCTGGAATCAAAAACATATCCCTGGAGGATCGAGCGGAGGATCGGCAGCAGCGGTTGCGGCGGATGAATGTGTCGCCGCGTTAGGGTCTGATACGGGCGGATCTATTCGTCAGCCGGCAGCCTGTTGTGGAGTCGTCGGATTGAAGCCCACCTATGGCCGGGTTTCCCGTTATGGATTGGTGGCGTTCGCATCGTCATTAGACCAGATCGGGCCTATCACCAAAACAGTGACCGATGCGGCTATTATGTTGAATGCCATTGTTGGCCACGATCCTTTGGACTCGACTTCAACGAATCGGGATGTGCCTGATTTCACAAAATCTACGAAAAAGAAAGATATCAAAAAGCTGATCGTGGGCGTGCCGCGTGAATATTTTGCTGAAGGGCTTGACCCTGAAGTGGAGGAGAAAGTTCAAGACGCGATCCAGGTATTAGAAGGGATTGGTGGAAAGATCCAAGAAGTGACTTTGCCCTCCACGGCGCGTGCGATTGCCACCTATTATCTCATTGCCACGGCCGAAGCCAGCTCGAACTTAGCGCGGTATGATGGGGTGAAATTCGGGTTCCGGGCTAAAGAGTCCCAAGAGTTGGCTGAGATGTATCACCGCACCAGGTCGCAAGGATTTGGCCCGGAAGTCAAACGTCGCATCATGTTGGGGACCTATGCCCTCAGTGCCGGGTATTATGAAGCTTTTTACGGAAAAGCCCAGATGGTACGCACGATGATTCAGCGAGATTTTGATGCCGTTTTTCAAGATGTGGACCTACTAGTCAGCCCCGTTATGCCGACTCCTGCCTTTCAACTTGGTGAGCGGTTGGAGGATCCTCTGCAAATGTATCTGTCAGATATCTACACGATTCCCGCGAGTTTGGCGGGGTTGCCAGCCATTTCTATTCCCTGTGGGTTGAGTTCAAAAGGCTTGCCAATCGGCTTACAATTGATGGGGCGACCATTCGAAGAAACGATAGTGCTTCGGGCAGCCTATGCTTACGAGCAAGCCACGGATTGGCGACGTAAACGACCGGTGATTCGATCATGAAAGGATAATGGGGTATGGTGGATTTGGCCGTGATGATCATTGCCGTGGCCGTGGTCGTATTAGTGGGCTATCTGGTTCCGACCATCCTTCAAGTCAAGCGAGCGGTGGGGCAGTCGGAGCGCTTGCTCATACGGGTGAACCATGAGTTGCCTGGGTTGTTGAAAGATCTGAAAGGGACGAATGAAATTATTCGTGCGACAAATGATGATATTCGTGCCTTAACAGACCAGGCTCGGGTGGGCGTGGATCAGGCGGTCGTGTTTCTGAATGCCGTGGGCCAGGTGGGACAAACGGTGAATCAGGTTCATCAAGCGGTGCGTGGGAAAGGGGGGACAGTCATGATTGGCTTGACCAGCCTGCTCGCAGGGATTAAGGCTGCCACCTCAACAGTGAAGCATCGAGTTCATAAAGAATCAAAAGAAAAAGAAGGAGGATCTCATTATGGCGAATAATTCAGGTGCGTCGGCGGGTTCAGTCGCATTGGCATTTTTAAGCGGAGCGTTGTTGGGGGCTGTGACTGCGGTAATGTTAGCACCTCAACCTGGTCGAGAATCGCGGGAACGCGTTACCGGCTATGCCCGGCGAACGAGTGAAGATTTGCTGAATTTGAAAGACCGCGCCACGGACACTGTCGAAGAAGTCGTGGGTCGTGGTCGAGAATTAGTGGATGAAATCTCTTGCGCTGTACGAGAAGCCCTGGACGCTGGACGAGATGCCATGCGTCGAGAGCGAGAGATGAATTCACTCGACTAGTAACGTTGACTTGTTGAACGAAAAAGAACGGTTAACGATTGTATGGCCTATGAACCCGTTATTGGAGTTGAAGTGCATGCGCAACTCCGGACTCAAACCAAGCTTTTTTGCGGGTGTGCGACTTCCTTCGGCCTTCCTCCCAATACGCAAGTCTGCCCGGTGTGTTTAGGGCTACCAGGAAGTCTTCCTGTTTTGAATCAACGAGCGGTTGAAATGGCTGTTCGCACGGGTCTGGCCCTCAATTGTGACATGACACCGGCTAATCAATTTGCTCGAAAAAACTATTTTTATCCGGATCTGCCAAAAGGCTATCAAATCTCCCAGTATGATTTGCCTATTTGTGGTCCGGGGTGGTTAGAGATTTCAGTGAACGGGAAGACGAAACGTGTTCGTATCATGCGAGCCCATTTAGAGGAAGATGCCGGAAAAAATGTTCATGATGAAGGGGGCGATGGGAGTCATGTGGATTTGAATCGGGCTGGTACCCCTCTGTTGGAAATTGTGACAGAACCCGACCTGTTTTCTTCAGAGGAAGTTGATGCCTATCTCAAGACATTACGGGATCTGTTGGTTTATTTAGATGTCTGCGACGGCAATATGGAGCAGGGCAGTTTTCGGTGTGAGCCGAATGTTTCCATTCGGCCTCAGGGGCAAGAAAAATTGGGAACAAAGGTGGAATTGAAAAATATCAATTCCTTTCGATATGCCAAGGATGCATTAGACTATGAGATTAATCGTCAAGCAGAGGTGCTGAGTGACGGCGGGATGGTTCAACAGGAGACCCGGCTGTGGGATGTCCATAAAGGCCAGACGGCTGTGATGCGGAGCAAAGAGGGCGCGCACGATTATCGCTATTTCCCTGACCCGGATCTCTTGCCGGTCATCATTGACCCTGAGTGGATGGAAGGACTCCGTGGTACGATTCCTGAGTTGCCTGCTGCACGGCTTCGGCGATTTAAGCAGGCCTATCAATTAACAGAATATGATGCGACCATTTTGACGAATTCTAAGGGATTGGCCGATTATTTTGAGGCATGTGTAAAAGAGTTTCCTCACCCGAAAACGGTCAGTAATTGGGTGACGGGAGAGCTTCTTCGTGAACTCAATCTTTCTAGCACGGAACCGGAATCCTCTCCTGTGAGCCCTGAACGATTATGCGAATTATTACAACTCGTTGATTCGGGAACGGTGAGCTTGAAGGCGGCACGAGAGTTATTCCCAGAGCTCTATACAACGGGAAAGACCCCGGCACAATTAGTCGAAGAGAAAGGCTTGCTCCAAGTATCTGACGAAGGGTCGTTGACCGTCCTGATTAAGGAGGTGCTGGTTCAATTTCCGTCCCAAGTGGAACAATTTCGCGGAGGCAAGGAGGCGGTGTTAGGATTTTTGGTGGGACAAGTGATGAAGGCTTCAAAAGGAACCGCCAATCCCGGCAAAGTGAATGAGTTATTGAAACGTTCACTTTCATCTTGATCTAAGCCATATTTCGGGGTACACGTAGGAGATAGACTCATGAATCAGGACGAACGGAGAAAAAGATGAGTGCCATACAAGATATGACGGCTCGTATGATCCTCGACTCTCGTGGAAATCCCACGGTCGAAGTTGATGTGCGATTGGCCAGTGGAATGCTCGGACGAGCGGCTGTTCCGTCTGGTGCGTCGACTGGTACGCGTGAAGCGCTAGAACTTCGTGATGGTGATAAAAAGCGATGGATGGGCAAAGGTGTGACGAAAGCCATCACGGGTATCCAGAAGCTCATGGTGCCGGCTTTGCGTGGGATGGACGTCCAGGACCAAGCTGGCGTGGATGCTCGGCTCATTCAATTAGATGGCACGAAGGGAAAAACCCGATTAGGCGCGAATGCCACGCTGGGTGTGTCGCTGGCTGTGGCCCGTGCTGCGGCACAAGAGTTGGGTCTTCCACTGTTCCGCTACCTCGGTGGAGTCTCAGCTAGAGAACTGCCGGTTCCAATGATGAATATTATTAATGGTGGGGCGCATGCGGATAACGGGTTGGATCTTCAAGAGTTTATGATCATGCCGGTTGGCGCGAAGAGTTTTCATGAAGCGCTACGAATGGGGACGGAAATCTTTCATCACTTGAAAGCGATCTTGAAGTCAAAAGGGTTAAGCACAGCGGTAGGGGACGAAGGGGGCTTTGCTCCGGCGGTGCGTTCGAATGAAG
>QJYE01000183.1 GCA_003235785.1 Nitrospirota bacterium | reverse complement strand
GCCAAGGCCTTTTAGCCGAAGAATTTGGTCATGTTGCGTCCCTTCCGGGATTTTGACCATGGTGCTGCCTGTGAGCGTCGGGACTTCCACTCGTCCTCCGAGGGTAGCTGTGACAAAGTGGAGGCGGAGGTCAAACAGGATATCCTGGCCTTTTCGCAAAAAATGAGGATGGGGCTTAACATTTAAGGCGACATAGAGATCACCTGGCGGCCCCCCGTTTACTCCATGTTCGCCCTCATTGGAGAGCCGTAGGCGCATACCCGTTTCGACACCTGCCGGAATAGTCACTGAAAGCATGCGCTCTTTGTGAACGCGGCGTTGCCCACGGCATTTTTTGCAGGGGTCAGCAATAATCTTCCCTGCCCCCTGGCATTGGCCGCAGGTCCGGTTGATGGTGAAAAACCCTTGTTGAAGTCGAATCTGACCTGCCCCGCGACAGGCGGAGCATGATTGAATGGATTCCTCGGATTTAGCCCCAGTCCCGTGACAGGCCTCGCAGACCTCCCAACGGGGAATTTTCAGATTGGCTTCTTTGCCATTAATGGCTTCTTCGAATGAAATTTCGAGATTGTATTGAAGGTCATTGCCTTGTTCGGCGCGACTACGTCCTCGACCTCCTCCAAAGAAGTCTTCAAAGATATCCCCAAAGACATCGCCAAAGCCTCCGCCTCCAAATCCTTCGCCACCCCCTTGGCCAGCAGCAGCATGTCCGAACATGTCGTATTTTCTTCGACGTTCGGGGTCACTAAGGACTTCATAGGCTTCCCCGGCTTCTTTGAATTTTTCTTCAGCGGATTTTTTCTTATCCGGTTCGGCATGGAGATCAGGGTGATGTTGTCTGGCCATTTTTCGAAAGGCCTTTTTGATCTCATCTTCAGAGGCATTGCGCTCCACCCCCAACACGACGTAATAACAGCGTTTCTCCGTTTGTGCCATTAATAGACCCTACCAGAGAAGTGCTGAGGATGGAGTGAATGAAATACGCGTCGTATCATGGAAGCGCGTTATTACCCTTTCCCTTTGTCAACTTCTTCAAATTCTGCATCAACAACTTTTTCATCCCCACCTGCGGCTTCTCCTGATCCTGAGGCGGATGGGCCTGAATCACCGTCCTGGCCTGGTCCTGCAGATGATGCCGCATCGGTCGAGGCTTTTTTATACATTTCTTCAGCCAATTTATGCGAAGCAGTCGTCAGGTTTTGCATGGCTGTTTGAATGGCTTCCAGGTTTGTTTCTTCCAGAGACTTTTTCAGCGCATCAATGGCGGTCCTGATATTGGTTTTGTCTTCCTCACTGATTTTTTCACCATGTTCGCTTAAATTCTTCTCGGTGCTATACATGAGCGTATCGGCTTGATTCTTCAGCTCAACAAGCTCCCGTTTCTTTTTGTCTTCTTCGGTATGAGCTTCCGCGTCTTTAACCAGGCGTTCGACTTCTTCTTTGCTCAACCCACTGGACGCCGTGATTTTAATCGATTGTTCTTTTTGCGTAGCCATATCTTTGGCTGACACATGAACAATGCCATTGGCATCAATGTCAAAGGTCACCTCAATTTGAGGCATCCCTCGTGGAGCAGGGGGCAACCCAACCAGGTCGAATTGGCCTAATAACTTATTGTCATTAGCCATTTCCCGTTCACCTTGGAAGACCCGGATGGTGACGGCCGTTTGATTGTCGGCGGCTGTCGAAAAAATTTGGCTCTTTTTTGTAGGAATAGTGGTGTTGCGTTCAATGAGTCTAGTGAATACGCCACCCAACGTTTCAATACCCAAGGAAAGCGGCGTTACATCTAATAACAGGACGTCTTTTACGTCACCTCTGAGCACCCCGCCCTGAATGGCTGCTCCAATGGCCACGACTTCGTCAGGATTCACGCCTCGGTGAGGTTCTTTCCCGAAAAATTGCTTCACCCGTTCAATCACCTTGGGCATACGGGTCATCCCGCCGACCAGGACGATTTCATTGATGTCCCCGGTATTCAATTCTGCATCGGACAAGGCTTTCTTGCAGGGCGCCATTGTTCGTTCAATCAGGTCGTCCACTAATTGCTCAAATTTTGACCTGGTCAGCTTGAGGACTAAATGTTTAGGACCGCTGGCATCAGCGGTAATAAAGGGCAGATTAATTTCTGTTTCTTGAGAGGAGGACAATTCGATTTTGGCCCGTTCGGCAGCTTCTTTGAGTCGTTGCAACGCCATCCGATCTTTATGCAGATCAATCCCTTGATCTTTTTTGAACTCCTCAACGAGCCAGTCAATGATTCGCAGGTCGAAATCGTCTCCACCTAAGAACGTATCCCCGTTCGTTGATTTGACCTCAAAGACTCCTTCCCCGATTTCTAAAATAGAAACATCGAAGGTGCCACCTCCTAAATCGTACACGGCAATCCGTTCATCTTTTTTCTTGTCCAGACCATAGGCCAATGATGCCGCTGTGGGCTCGTTAATGATACGGAGTACATTGAGACCAGCAATTTGCCCGGCATCTTTTGTGGCTTGGCGTTGGCTATCATCAAAATAGGCGGGAACCGTAATGACGGCATCGGTGACCGTTTCCCCCAAGTAGTCTTCAGCCGTTTGTTTCATTTTTTGAAGAATCATGGCCGAGACTTCAGCCGGGCTATAGCTCTTGCCACGGATTTCCACATTGGCATCACCATTGTTGCCTTCTATAATCTTGTAGGGAAGACGTTTTTTGGAATCTTCGACTTCACGGGAAGAGGTTTTTCTTCCCATCAGACGTTTGACGGAGGAGATGGTGTTCTCGGGGTTGGTGATGGCTTGCCGTTTGGCGATTTGCCCAACCAATCGTTCATTTTTGTCGGTAATGGCGACGACGGACGGGGTCGTCCGGGCGCCTTCTGAATTGGCGATGACCGTGGGCTCTCCTCCGCTCATCACTGCCACACAGGAATTCGTCGTCCCTAAATCAATTCCGATAATTTTGCTCATGCGTCTATGCCTCCTTCTTCGCCACCGTTTTGTGCTGACGATGGTTCAGTTTGATTACATTTTTCTTTTGCCACGGTGACCATTGCCGGGCGTAATATACGGTCGTGTAAAAAATAGCCTTTTTGAAATTCTTCGACGACGGTATTGGGGGCGATCGTCTCGGATTCTACCTGCGCCACGGCCTGATGCATGGTGGGATCAAAGAGACTTCCCTCGCTGGAAACCTGGCGTACGCCCAATTTTCCGACAGTTTCGAGAAATTGTTTGTGCGTCAGTTCCACGCCTTCCATTAACGGGCCACTGGTTCCGGCGTCTTTTCCGCATTTGATGGCTCGTTCGAGGTTATCAATTGTTGAAAGTAAATTTTTCAACAACCCTTCATTCGCATACCGAATGGCATCCATTTGGTCCCGTTGGGCTCGTCGTTTATAATTTTCAAATTCAGCCGCTAATCTCATGTATTTATCCTGACAAATCTGAAGCTCTTCTTGAGCCTGTTGCTCCTGGTTTTGTTCTTGAACCTCCTCTATCGTTGACCCTGATGGCTCAGGTTCATTGGGAGAGAGGTCAAATTCAGCAGTAGATCCCTCTTGGCTGTTGTCACAGGTAGACGAAGGATGACGGTCTTCAGAAAATGAGGACATTAGGTAACTTTTTTCATGAGGTGAACAATGATTTCCGCATTCTTTGGTCAGATAGTCACTGAGGTGGGCAAGTCAACCCGTCAGTGTAAATTTCTTCTTGTTAGGGAGGGTAGAACCAGGATGGTGGGGGAAATTGAGTTATCCACAGGAAGTGGTTATGCGTGAGTATAAGAGAGCCAGGCCGTCTAAGGTGAGATGGGGTCTGACTTCTTGAATCGTCTGTGAAATAGGGAGAATGGTGGACGCGAGCCCTCCGGTCGCCAGGACGTAGGCTGATTGACCAATCTCCTGTTGAATCCTTTTGACGATCTCGTCAACCAGACCGGCATAACCAAACATGATGCCGGATTGCATGCTGGTCACGGTGTCACGGCCAATGACTGATTGAGGAATGGCTAGGTCAACCTTAGGGAGCTTGGCGGTCTTGAGGTGGAGCGAGTCGGCTGCGGTTTTGAGTCCAGGAGCAATGGCTCCACCGAGATACTCGCCCTGTTTTGTAATGGTGCAAAATGTGGTGGCCGTCCCAAAATCCACAATGATCAGGCATTGTTGATAATGAGCATAGGCGGCGGCGGCATTAACCAGCCGATCTGTTCCAATCTCGTCCGGGTTGTCATATCGAAGAGTGAGTCCATGTGGGCACGAGGAGGTGACGATGAATGGAGGTTTCCCAATAAGTGTCCGGAGTAATGGTTCGAACACCTGAGTAACCGGAGGGACGACACTACTCATGATCGAGCCATGGATGTTTTTCAGGTCAACCTTGTGAATTTCAAGGAGCGCACGAAGGGTCAAGCCGTATTCATCAGATGTTTTGGTGTGATTGGTCGAGAGACGCCAGTCGGCTAGTAATATCCCCTGTTGGAACACTCCGCAGACGATTTGTGAATTTCCGATGTCGATAGCGAGAAGCATAATGATTGTGTGCCTGTTGTGAGAGGTCGCGATTGAGAGTTACTCAAGTGTGGAGGCTTTCCGGATGTGGCGAATATCCCCCGAGTGAATATCAACTATTTTAGCGGATTCTTCAGTTAGGGCGGAAGTGGATTGTTGTATTTGTAATTGCCCTTGTTCACCGATGGATTGTGCGACCCCCTTCACTTCACGGCCATCGGGGAATCGCACTTGAATCTGGCTGCCGAGTGTGCTGCAGCGTGCGGTATAGGCGGGGCGGCAGCTTGGTGGGCCATTGGCGAGAAGCGCTTCCCAGCCTTGTTCGAGTGCGGCAATCATCGTGGCGAGGAGTTGATGTCGATCAAGAGGGCGCTGAGCCTGAATTTGAAGGGACGTGGCGATGGGTTGCAAGTCTTTTGGAAAGGTCGCCTGGGAGAGATTAACGTTAATGCCAAATCCTATCACCACACACGTTTCTGCTGCGTTTCGCTTGAATGATTCGCATAAAATTCCCCCCACTTTTCGTTCAGAGATTAAGATGTCATTGGGCCACTTGAGTGTGAGCCGAAGGTTGGTGTGGTCACCAATGGCTTCGGCTAGAACTGTCCCCGCCATCAAGGGAATCCAGCCCATGGCTTGAAACGGCCTGGTCAAAGAAAATATGACCGATCCGTAAATGTTTGCTCCTGGAGGGGAAAACCAGGAGCGTTGGAGGCGTCCACGTCCAGCCGTTTGGCTGTCAGCCAGTATCACCGTGCCCTGAGGAGTGGGGTTTTTGCCTAGTTGTAACGCATAGGTATTGGTCGAAGGCAGTTCCTCAAAAACGAACAGCGATTGCCCAAGGGTCTTTT
>QJYE01000275.1 GCA_003235785.1 Nitrospirota bacterium | reverse complement strand
AAGGATTTCCTCTATTGGGATGGGATAGCCTGATTATTATCGTAGGAGAGCTAAATGATGTGGGACAGAGAAATTAATCGCTGTTTTAGTAGCGGCGGGTCGGTGACCCGTCGGCTCCTATGTTACCGCGCCTCCTGGACGACCCAGCATTGCCGGATGCTACACTGGTCCCTATGACATTGAATACACGTTCTTCTGTACCGCTTTCTTCGCTCGAACACGTCAAAGCCTATCATGAGCAAACCAAGCATGAATTCAATCGGTTTGCCAAATCGTTAGGCTATTTGGATTGGGCGAATCAACCTGATCCCTTCCGCCGATTTCAGGGGGCGCCCCTGATTTCTTTGCCGATTCTCACGCTTGAGGAAGATCCGCTCTCACCAGCTTACGAGGCGCTATTTCAGGGGTCTTCGATTCCTTCCCAACCAATCACCCTCAATACCGTCTCTCGGTTTTTTGAATATGCCCTATCGTTAACGGCCTGGAAGGAATACAACGGCACCCGCTGGGCGCTCCGAAGCAATCCGTCTAGCGGGAATCTTCATCCCACCGAAGGCTATCTGTTTATTGGCCATCACCCGGGCCTTTCACTCCAACCTGGACTCTATCACTATGCCCCGAAAGAACATGGGTTGGAGCATCGCTGGCAGGTCTCTTCTGACACCGCTGAACAGATTCTTCAACACCTCCCCCATGAAGGCTTCTTAGTTGGTCTGTCCTCCATCCATTGGAGGGAAGCCTGGAAATATGGCGAGCGAGCCTTTCGCTATTGCCAACATGATGTCGGCCATGCGATTGGGACGATGCGCATCGCTGCAGCCACCTTGGGCTGGAATATGGTCGTCCTCTCTCACACCTCAGACGAGACGATTGAGCCATTTCTCGGATTACAACGCAAGCAAGACTTTCACCCATCTGAACGCGAGTATCCTGAGTTGCTGGCTGCGGTCTGGCCAAACAATGCCCAACCAGCTCCCAACATAAACCTGGCATTTGAGAAGCCATCAGACCAGGTGTTGTTATCGGGAGAATGGCAAGGAACGGCCAACCGTCTGAGTAAGGATGAACCCGTTCATTGGGATATTATTGATGCAGTGGCAGATGCTTCATGGAAATCGACACAAGAATCCGAGATCATATCGTTCTCGTCTTCTTCCGAAAATCAGAACCCAGAGATTGAAAAAGCGAGCGAACCCCTTGCTGGCCAAATTATCCACCAACGGCGAAGCGCCGTGTCTTTTGATGGCCACACCAGCCTTTCCGTTGATCGGTTTTACACTATGCTGCTGCGGACCATGCCGAATAGCGAGCTGCCGGTTCCCGAGCGGCCTATGCCCTGGGATGCGCTTCCCTGGAACCCTACCGTTCACCTCGCCCTGTTTGTGCATCGAATCGACGGGCTCCCATCCGGCATGTATTGGCTGAATCGCCATCCTCAGAAACGACCGGTGGAAGATTTTCAATCAGCCATGCAGGAGCAATTTGTGTGGACAACCCCCGACAATTGCCCTTCTCAACTCCCGCTGTATCTCTTAGAAGAAGGCGATGCAAAGAATCTGGCCATGCAGCTCAGTTGCGGGCAGGAAATTGCGAAGGACAGCGCCTTTGCCCTCGGAATGATTGCGGAGTTCGACGACAGTTTAGACACACATGGCCCGTGGTTTTACAAACGCTTGTTTTGGGAAACCGGATTGATCGGCCAAGTGCTCTACCTGGAAGCAGAAGCCGCCGGCATACGAGCGACCGGCATCGGATGCTTCTTTGATGATCCCGTGCATCGTGTACTCGGCTTTCATCCTCAAACCAGGTGGCAATCGCTCTATCACTTTACCGTCGGCGGCCCCATAGATGATGGCCGCCTCTCCACATTGCCCCCCTACGGCCCCCACGTGGCGTAATTACCTATGCTCCCCAAGCATTCAATTCCTTTACCACGCGAATTTTATAACCGGCCGACATTGACGGTGGCGAAAGATCTGCTAGGGAAGGTGCTGAATACACAGATGACAAGCGGAATCCTTCAAACGAAAATTGTCGACGTGGAAGCCTATGTGGGGCCGAAGGATAAGGCCTGCCATGCTTCCAAAGGCCGAACACAACGTACAGAAATCATGTTCGGTCAGGCCGGATTCACGTATGTGTATCTCATCTACGGGATGTACCATTGCCTGAATATCGTGACCGAACGAGAGGATTATCCTGCCGCCATTTTAATTCGAGGATTGGAAGTCTTGGGAGAACCTCATCCTGGAGCTTTACCCACACGCATTGATGGCCCTGGTCGCGTCTGTCGTTTTCTTGAAGTCAATCGCACCCACAACGGATTGGATGCCACAGTCGGCACCACACTATGGGTCGAAGACCATGGCCTGGCTGTTTCACGAAAACACATTCAGGCGCTCCCTCGAATCGGCGTGGACTATGCTGGAGTATGGGCCAAGAAGCTGTGGCGGTTCTGTCTCCCCACACCAGCTTCCCCCAAAACCCGGCGAATCAGGACCACGTGAGGGGATTCGAAACCTTTTTACAGATATCTTGAACAACATAGACCGTCTACGTTACCCTAAGTCGTCAAAAACATGTGGGCTACGTTCCGTCAGCCACATATTTCAACCAGCTTCTCATTTCCACAAACAATAGAAGGAGGAAGACAATGGGCAATCCGCTCGATACGATTTCTGGCACTATCACTGCTGGCTTTGTGTTGACCGTGGTCCTGTATGGCCTGGTCAAAATGCTGGTATGACCTTCACGGCTTCTGAATACTTTTTAATCACCTAATCAAGACGAGGATATCTTATGGAAAGTTTATTAGCGTGGGGACATTTCCTCGCGGGCATTACCTGGATTGGGATTCTGTATTACTTTAATTTCATCCAAGTGCCGTTTCTCAAAGTCGTCACACCGGAAACGAAGGCGGAAGCCTTCAAGCACTTGGTCCCTAACGCCTTATGGTGGTTTCGATGGGGAGCTTTGGCCACCTGGGTCTTTGGCGCCGCATTGCTCATGAATCAACATCGGATGGGCAGTGCCTTTTTACTGCAAGGCCCTGATGCCGTCATCGGCATGGGTGCCTGGTTGGGCACCATTATGCTCCTCAATGTCTGGGGTATTATTTGGCCTAATCAGAAGAAAGTCTTAGGGCTCAAAGAAGCCACACCAGAAGAAAAAGCCAAGGCTGGGCGGATGGCCCTCTTGGCGTCACGCACGAACACCATGCTCTCCATCCCCATGTTGTTCTTCATGGCCAACTCCGGTCATGCTTCAGGTCTGTTTTAAGCCAGATTAACAACGAACATTCAAAGTGGTGTCATAAAAAAGGCCGGCTCATATGAGCCGGCCTTTTTTGCAATGTCCGCACACCCATGGAACTGTGAGAGAAAATGGAAATGAAGAAAGTTTTGGTGTGGAGAATTCGGTGGACGTGTTTGGAACATTATGGAGCCGGCGAGTGGGATTGAACCACCGACCTACGGTTTACGAAACCGTTGCTCTACCACTGAGCTACGCCGGCTCAAGACAGGAAAGACAAACCTTGGGAATTGAATCCAATCGGCAACCCTATTGTGAGGCATTGCAACTGGGGTCGTTTATACCTTTCGTCGGTTGGTATCGTCAACTAAAGATGTCATATCTCGAAATGTGAGGAAATCCCCAAGAAGATCCGTCGTCATCCTCATTCGCCATCCTTCCCTTCCATTGACATGGTATGAGAGATAGCCTAATTTCCTATCTGATGTTTGATGGAGAAATTATGAAGACTGTCCCTCACCATAAAGTTCTAATGGCTTTGATAGGTATCAGCCTGATGATGATGTTCATCCCCTTGACCTATGCTGAATCGGATTTTTCTGTCGAAAAAGTCGTCCTTTCTCAGAACGTGACGAACCGAAATCCAGTAGGTATTTTTTCTCCACCGGCCTACTGCGAAAAAGACACCAGTGGCCAAGCCGCGATCCCTGTGGTGAAAACCTCAAAAACCTCCCAAGTCGTGCTTTGGACTAAAGTCGCCGCCACAACCAAAGGAAAATTGCGTCATAGTTGGCATCATCAAGTTGACGGCACCTGGAGAATGGTCTCTGAAGTGAATCTTTCCATCTACCCGTCACCAGGCTTTCGAACGTGGAGCATGAAATCCCTCAAACCTGCCATCCATACCGGAGAATGGATGGTGGTGATTGCACCTTCCAACTCACCAGAGAAAATCCTGTGTATTACGAGATTCACCGTCCAATAAGAATTTGAAAGCCAATACTGAATTGAACGATTGCCACTCCTCATTCGAGCCAACTATTTTCTGACAAATCAATGCCAAATCCACAGTCTTCTGATTATTCGGAAAACCCCGTACAACCTCGTCTCAAAGCCTTTGCCAATTTGATACGATTGCCCAACCAAACGGGCACGTTGCTTCTCCTTTTTCCTACCCTATGGTCGTTATTTCTTGCTTCCAAAGGATGGCCATCTACCCAGTTGCTCATAATTTTCATTGTGGGATCTTTTCTCATGCGCAGTGCCGGGGTGATTATGAATGACCTCGCCGATCGTTCCTTCGATGGCCAGGTTGAACGAACGCGCCACAGGCCATTACCATCAGGACAATTACAGCCCAAGCATGCCTTTGCATTATTGGCCATACTCCTCTGTATGGCAGTAGGGCTTTTAGTATTTTTAAATCCCCTCACCTGGGCCCTCAGCCCGGTGGCCTTATTGCTTGCTGGAACCTATCCCTTCTGCAAACGCATCCTCCACATTCCACAATTGATTCTAGGGGTAGCATTTGGATGGGGAGGGGTCATGGCCTGGGCTGCCGTTCGCCACGAATTAGAAACCAGCACCTGGTTGCTCTTTGGGGCAACAGTCTGTTGGGCCATCGTCTATGATACGATTTACGCTATTCAAGATAGAGAGGATGACCTGAAAATAGGTGTGAAGTCCTCCGCCATCTTGTTTGGTGCCTACACTTGGCTGGGAGTAGGGGCTGCTGCATCCATAATGTTGTTGTTTTTATCCCTGGCTGGGGAAGCCAGTGCCTTGCGCATTGAATACAATGCGGCCTTGATCCTCGTGGCCTTTTTCATGGGCTACCAGGTTCTCAGGCTACGATCTAAGATCACTCCCCAGCAAGCCTTCGCACTATTTAAACAACATCGCTGGATCGGGATAATTATTTTGGCAGGTATATTCCTCAGTACCCTTTAGCCCGTTCGGGCCAAAGGGTCAGAGGATAGAATGTCAGAGAAGGAAATGACGCGAACGGCCTACCGGTTATTCAGGTTCTGGAACCGGATTTTCTGGGATTGGGGCCCGCAAAGTATCTAAGTAATAGGTGAGCGCACGGG
>QJYE01000429.1 GCA_003235785.1 Nitrospirota bacterium | reverse complement strand
CTTTTTTCAACAGCCCCTTTCGTGGGCCGGCCGTGTTTCCACCATTGCATTGCCCGGTGGCCTTCAGAAGAAATCAAAGTGTTTGCAATGTCCCCCATATTTTCCCGATGAATAAAGTTTCCTTATGGCCATCCGATAGGGATATCCGAAGGGTTCATTTGGTTGTCACTACCCTAGGATCTCTTGAAACGTTTCTTCCATTCATGTTTTTCGTGCCGGTTGATGGGCCGCTTTCTGTTGAACCTGCCCCTCATCTTCCTTTTCGTGTGGGTACTGATGGGCGGGGAACGTGTGGTGGCTTCAGATTTCCTTCTTTCTCTTTCCTCCCAATCTCGTCATGTGGTTTCTCCCTTGGTGCTTCAATCAGAGGAAATTCAGGAATTTGTCATTTTCTCCGTGGCCAAGACGGTACCCGTGACGCGTCTTGAGCCGATTCCTGCCCCGGTGGTGGCGGATGTGTATTTTGATGAAAGACGGCTTTTTATTGATGCCGGGTTGAAATCCTTGTTTCTTCAAACGGTCGAGTGGCTGGCTACAGAACCGCAATGGCGTTTGCGAATTGAAGGGCACTGTGATCCTCGTGGGCCTTCGGCTTATAACTTTGCCCGTGCGGACTTTCATCTCGCCAATCTTATTGACTATCTGTCCCAGCTCGGGATTCCGTCACACCAGATTTCTACGCTGAATTATGGGCAAGACCCGGTGCGCTGTCGGCTCACGAGTGAGCAATGTCAGGAAGATAATCTTCGGGCGGAGAACATTTTCCCCATTTTGTCTATCGGGAATACGCAGCGAGGATGTCTGGCTCGTGTACGTCTGATGAGCGGTGGGAATTGGTCGAGAGTCTATCAAGTCTCACAGAGCTTCCCGTTGTTGCAACGAATTCAGGTCGCCTCGCCATCCTCTTCGTTCTAATCATCCGTTCCGGGAATGATGCCGGAAATTTTCTAAAGCATATACGGGCTATTTTTTTGGAATTATTCAACAGGCCCCCTTTGAATAAGGGGGCAGAGGGATTTACCAATCAGTTCTTTCCTGACAAGGAAGTACGCGGTCTTCCAGTTATCTGTGACAACCAATCTGCTATAGGGAAGTTCGACGTTAAAAGATGTTCCAGATGAATTGCACGTGCACGCCATTGTCTTGAAGGTCGTTTTTTGGCGAAGGCTCAGTGACATGATTGAGTTGTTGGCCCCAATAGACATTGGCAAAGGCACGATCAAAAAAGCCTAAGCGCAGGCCAACGCCAATGCTGGCTAAGGTCTCCGGATCTGGAGTGGAAAATTTTGCGTTCCAGGAACGTCCCACATCAATAAACGGAGCTATTTGTACCGAAAAGTTGGAGCCGGTCAAATCGGGAAGCACGGGGATGCGGGATTCAATAGAGAAGAGGAAGGCATTATCTCGGACCAGTTGGTTTTCGCGGTATCCCCGTACGCTATACCGGCCGCCAACGGCAAATTGTTCGAGGGGAAATAAACTGTCGTTGGAAATTTGAAGGGCCAGATTGCTGATGAATTGTATGCCCCATGGGTCAATCCGACGAGCCCATTCGGCCTGCCCCAGCCAAATGAAAAAATGTGAGTCGGGATCATCACTCGTCGTTTGGTTATTTGTGGCATTGAGCACATCCAAGCCTACGCTGAATCGTGAATAGACGGCAAACACTTGCGTGGGTTGGCGGTGGACCCATTCCTGTCCAAAGCGAAGGGCCGACACCACGGCTTTTCCATTATTGGTCGTTCCCGGGATAAAAGAGAATCCGGTCCCATCAAGCGTACTTTTGGTTTCCAGGTGTTCCCCGATCAGTGAGAGCGTCACCTCATCTGTGAGACTACGATAGACAGGCTGTCGTAGGGTAATGGTGAAAATTTCTGCAGTGGTTTTAATGTTCAAGTCATCAAAAGGGGACGTGACCACCCTGAAATCATTCCGGCGATATCGGAATCCCAGCGTCGTATCCTGTGGAGTGAATGGGACGACGTAGGTCGTATCCAGGAGCGGGTTCAACCCTTCCGATTGGCCATAGGTGAAGGCAAAATGGTCTCCAACTCCCAAAGGGTTATCTACCGCGATCGTGCCCAGGCCTCGTTCAGCGCCGATGGTTGGTGATTGGAAATTATTAAATTCAGCCCATGCTTTAAAGGGTGAGGCTTCTTCCACTCGCACATCCAACGTTGCTTCTCCCGGTTTGAGGCCGGGTTTCAATTCGGAATTTAACCGTTGAATCCTGGTGTCTTGTAGTAGGATTTCTAAGCGTTCTTTGAGTGGTCGGATATTGAGCGGAGGGCCAGCGCTCTGTTCAATGCGTTGCCGGAAGTAGAAAGGAAGGAAGTACTTTGTGCCTTCAATATGAATATCGGTCAGCTTACCTTCGATAATTTGATAAGTCAGTTGGCCATCTTGGATTGATTGATCAGGAATGATGGCCCCTGAATTCACGTAGCCTTTGTTGATATAGGCCTGTGTTAACGCTCGGCGGAGTTGTTCGAGATCTTCGGTTGAGAGCTCCCGCTTTTCATACGGGGCAGTGATCATACCGATTTCTTCCTGTGATAACACGGTGCTGCCTTCGACGCGAATCGTCTGGACCATCACCCGTAACCCAGGTGCCCGTTTCGGTTGTAATTCGGGAAGGGTTTCAACGGGAGGTAAGATGAATTTGGGAAGTGAAGGCGGGGCTGGCGCCGGCTGAGTGACTTCAGGTGGTTTGCCGGAACGTCCGGTTGGATCAATGACTGAAGGAACCTGCGCGAAGAGAGGGGGAGTGAGTCCTAAGCCTAGGGAAAAATTCAAGAATGTCAAAAGGACAATCAGGGCGGCGAATCTGATCTGTCGGATCACGACGGAATGGTTTGCCGGTGTGTTGGGGTGCAGGTTGTTTGGCATCAACCGAGACCTTACTACTGCTTCTATAAATTCTATAAACCGCACTATATAAAAAAATCATAAATAGGGCCTATTCATAGCAGGACTACACAAAAATTTCTAGTGGGGATTCATTTTTCACGGAGGGTGGCATGGAAGAGCATCATTCGTTGTTATTGGGGTCTCACGTCACTATGGGCGCTTATCCGAGGGTCTGCCCAGTGATTTTGAGCAATTATTAATGATTGTTGATGAGCGGTTCTTGTCCTAATGACTTTCTTTCACAAGATTTTTATTCCATTCCGGCACTTCAATGGTCAGATCTTGTTCACCATTGGGGACGCATTGGCAGGCCAGTCGGGATTGCAGGCTTAGTCCAGGGGCTTCATCGAGTTGGTCGTTTTCGTCATCAGTGGGTTCATTGCAGGTATCCAGGCCTTGTTTGACGATGATATGGCAGGTTGAGCAGGCGCACACTCCGCCGCACGCATGTTCCACGTCGATTCCACTTCCTAAGGCAATATCCAGAATACTTCCTGGTAATCCGGTTTCTCCGAAGGGGAGTTTGGTGGGATCTACCTGAATTTCAATGGGAGCATCAGGGGTAATGAATGTCACCTTGAAAGGTTTTTGGGCAATGGTCGTCTCGCTTTTTTCAATATATGGATTGCTGCCTCCCATTAATATCTCCTTTTGAACCAATAATTTATGGTAATTTGTTCGTCAATTATTGAATAGACGCATGATTGTTCTATCAGATAATCCGACTAATTGAATCTCCGACCATTTTAGTCTTGACTGGGTTTGAGGTCAATGATATATTAACCCCGATCATATGAGTCGGAATTAAGGCCCCATGACAGATGCCAAATGTCAGGGGGGCTGGGACAGAAAAAAGCAGAATAATAATTTATCTTGTTATGTTGAAAATTTCCAAAAAAGCAGATTATGCCCTGATGGCGCTCCAGTACATGGCTACCGTCCAGTATGGAGAGATGAATGGCCTGAGCACGTTCCGTGTCGTGAATACGAAGGAAATCGCGGAAGAACATCATATTCCATTGGAGCTGTTGGCTAAGGTACTTCAGACGTTGGCTAAACACGACATGATTGAAAGTCAAAACGGGCCCAAGGGAGGGTATATTTTAGCGCGCGAACCACGGGATATTTCTATTGCGCAGGTGTTAGCGGCCATTGAGGGACCGCTGGGCATTGCGGATTGTTACCATGAAAAAGACGACCATGCGTCCTGTGATCAAATGGAGCATTGCAATATCCGCACACCGCTCCTGAAAGTTCAGGAAAGCATTGTCCATTTACTCAGCAGTATGTCGATTGAAGATATGATGGAAGAACCGCCCTTAATTATTGTGGAATCACGGAAAAAAGAAGGAGTTCAATTATGAAGTTGCCTATATATTTGGATAATCATTCGACGACCCCCTGCGATCCGCGGGTTGTTGAAGTGATGCTTCCCTATTTCACGGAAAAATTCGGCAATTCGGCCAGCCGTAACCATACTTTCGGGTGGGAAGCGGAAGAAGGTGTTGAACATGCCAGAAAACAAATTGCCCGGTTAATTGGTGCCGATGCGAAGGAAATTATTTTTACCAGCGGGGCGACAGAATCGGATAATTTGGCGTTGCAAGGGATCGTAGCGATGTACCGGGAAAAGGGTGATCATATTATCACTAGTGCCACTGAGCATCGAGCGGTGATTGATACCGCTAAATATCTTGAGAAGAAGGGCGTCAACGTGACCTTTCTTCCCGTAGACAAAACCGGCATGGTCAGTCCTGACGATGTGCGCAATGCGATTACCGATAAAACAATTTTAATTTCAGTGATGTTGGCGAACAATGAGATTGGGACGATCAATCCTATTGCCGAAATTGGGAAAGTCGCCAAAGAAAAAGGCATTATTTTTCATTGTGACGCGACTCAAGGGGTCGGAAAAATCCCGGTCAATGTGCAGGAAATGGGCATTGATCTCATGTCATTTACCTCCCACAAGATCTATGGTCCTAAAGGTGTTGGAGCCCTCTACGTTCGACGGCGGGCGCCCCGCGTTCGCTTAGAGCCTATGATGTATGGGGGCGGACATGAACGAGGTATGCGCTCTGGAACCTTGCCTGTCCCCTTAATCGTGGGATTTGGGAAGGCCTGTGAATTATGTGAGCAGGAAATGGCGACGGAATCGGTTCGCATGGCGAAAATGCGAGATCGACTCCAAGAAGGCATTATGGGAGCGATGGAAGAAGTCTATTTGAACGGTCATCCAACGGAACGGTTACCTGGCAATCTTAATATTAGCTTTGCCTATGTGGAGGGCGAGGCTTTGTTGATGGGCGTGAAAGAAATTGCCCTTTCCTCTGGCTCGGCCTGTACTTCAGCCACGCTTGAACCCTCATATGTGTTGCGAGCTTTGGGTGTGGGGTCGGATTTGGCCCATTCTTCGATTCGGTTCGGCCTGGGCCGATTT
>QJYE01000292.1 GCA_003235785.1 Nitrospirota bacterium | reverse complement strand
GCGGCAATTGTATGCCGAGCCAGAGGCCCGGATAGCCTGGCAGCACTTATGCGCCAGGGAGGAAATAATTGGGCCGCTCGTGTGGAAGGGCTCTCGACGGACTCGTGAAGCCTTGTGGCTTGAAGAGCATACTCGAGTGATACGCGATGCCCATGGGCATCTTGTAGGATATGAAGGGGTTGTGCTTGATGTGACGGCGCGGTACGCCCAAAAGGCGTTGTCTTCAAAGGATGTTCAGAATGACCTCCTCATTGAAGAGGCTGACGCGGGTGATGGGGGTAAGGCGAGTGACCAGGTACGTCAGGAATTGGCTGATGCCCGACAGATGATTGCGATATTGCGTGAGCAGCTTGATCGATTCGAAATTGCGACAATGGGTTCCCAGGAAGGTCTGTGGGAAGGTCGTCCATTGCCAGGTCAACCTTGGGATTCGCCAGAGACTCCCGCCTGGTATTCGTTACAGTTTAAGACTCTTCTGGGATTTGACGCGCATGAATTCCCTCCGGTGTTGGCCTCCTGGGCGGAACGGATTCATCCCGATGATCGAGAGCCCGTCTTCCGAGCTCTGAGGGATCATATTGAGCATCATTTGCCCTATGAAGTGGAATCCCGGCTCAGGACGAAGCAGGGTGAATATCGATGGTTTAAGGCTAAAGGCCAAGCCTTGTTCGATGACCAGGGAACATTCATTCGAGGTGGAGGAACGATTCGGGATATTACGGAGGAGAGAGAAGCCGAAGAAGCGATTAAACGAAAGCATGCGTTATTAACAACGGTAGTGGAGGGAACCAGCGATATCATTTTTGTCAAAGACCATGAGGGGCGTTATTTGTTGGTGAATTCGACGGCTGCGTCCATTTTGGGTCTTCCGATTGACGCGATCATTGGAAAAAAGGATGAGGAATTGTTCCCGGACGGCACACATCCTCTGTTTACTAAATTTGATCATGACGTGATACGTAAGAAATCGCCTCAATCTTTTGAAATTGATGTCGTTGGCGATGGGGCGGTGTCCAGGACGTTCCTGGTCACCAAGGATATTTTTGGACAAACGGAGGAAGGGCTTGAGGGGCTATTTGGCATTGCTCGTGATATCACCTTCCGCAAAGCCGCAGAATTGATGATTCAAGAACGAGGCAAACGCTACCGGGCGATCATGGAAAATGCGAATGACTTGATTGCCGAAGTCAATGTGGAGGGTCGATTTTTATATGTGAGTCCGAGTTTTCAAGAAGCTTTGGGTTATACGCACAGTGAGCTTCTGAATTCAAATATGTTCTCTCTCGTGCATCCCGGGGATTGTGAACGGGTGATGGCTGAATTTCAAGAAGGGCTGGAAACAGAGGAAGCCAGCCGGTTGGTCTATCGATACAAAAATTCTCACGGTGAGTACCGCTGGCTTGAAAGCACGGGAAATGCTTTTCGCACGGCCTTGGGAGAGCGTCGTGCAGTGGTGGTCTCTCGAGATGTGACTCAACGCAAACAATCTGATGATGCGTTGGAGGCGATTGTGAGAGGCAATGTTGTGCCTGGCGCTCCCAACTTTTTTGAAATTTTAGTTGGGGAATTGGCAAAAGTCCTCAATCTGCCCATGGTGTTATTATTTGAATGTCTTGACCGATGTCAGGGTAAAGCCCGAATCTTGGCCTTTTGGAATCATGATCACTTTGAGCCTCCATCGGAATATAATGCCTTGGGAGGGCCCTGCGAAAATGTGTTGAAGGGCCATCCTGTTGCCTATGCTTCTGGAGTGCAACAGCTCTTTCCAGAAAGTGAGACCTTGAAAGCGTTCGCCGTTGAGGCATATTTTGGGTTTCCTCTTGTGAATTCGAAGGCGGAAGTTGTTGGGACTTTGGCCATTATGGATACTCAACCCCTTCGGCTCTCTGCTCAAGGAAGATATCTATTGGAGATTTTTGCGGCTCGCGCAGGGACGGAACTTGAGCGGAAACGAGCCCAAGAAGCCTTGCAAGAGAGTCAGGAGCGTTATCGCGCGCTGTATGATCAAAGCCCGCTGTTGTATTTTACGGTGGATGCTCACCTTGCCATTTTATCGGTCAACCAATATGGGGCGGATCTATTGGGCTATACCATTCAGGAATTGGTCGGGCAATCGATACTCTCGGTGCTTGACCCTGAAGATCATCAGGCCTTCCTTGCGAAAATTACCAAGAGTTTTGCGGCCGTGAATCAGACCTTTCAAAATGAATGGCGGAAAGTCAAAAAAGATGGGAACAGACTCTGGGTCAAAGAAACCTGGCGCACCATTATCGGGCCGAATCAACAACCCATCTTGTTACTATCTTGTGAGGACATCACGGCCAAAAAACGCGCGGAAGAGGCATTGGAAATGACTGAAAAGCAGCTTCGCCATACGCAAAAGATGGAAGCGGTTGGGACCTTGGCGGGGGGAATCGCCCATGACTTCAATAATATTTTAGGAGCCATTTTGGGGTATTCCGAACTGGCCCTGGCACAGGCATCCCAAGAGCCGAAGTTGATCTCCTATTTAGAGGAAGTCTTAACGGCGGGGAATCGAGCAAAAGAGCTGGTGAAGCAAATTTTAGCCTTTAGTCGCCGTTCTGACCACGAGCGGGAAGCCGTTGACATGAACGTGATTGTGCAAGAAGCCTTACGAATGGTACGGGCCACGCTTCCAAGCACGGTTGAGATACAGGCGACCTTTACCATGGACTCTGCGGTGGTCTTTGCAGATCCTACTCAAATTCACCAAGTGATCATGAATCTCTGTGCCAATGCTGAGCATGCCATGCGAGAACGGGGTGGGCTGTTAACCCTGACGGTGACCTCGATTGAGGTGCAAGAGGATAACAGTCATGGATTCCCGGAGCTGAAGCCTGGAACCTATCTGCAGTTGACGATTCAAGATTCAGGACAAGGGATGTCCAGCCAAGTGGTTGAGCGAATCTTTGAGCCGTTTTTTACGACGAAGGGTTTAGGCGAAGGGACCGGACTGGGTTTAGCTGTGGTGCATGGAATTATTGTTGGTCATGAGGGACATATTGCGGTGTCGAGTGTTGTCGGGCAAGGCACCACGGTTACCATTTTTCTGCCTAGGTTAGATGTGGTGCTTCCCGCTCAAACCGCTAATGCCGTGGACTGGCCTCAGGGTAGTGGGACCGTCTTATTTGTCGATGATGAGGACGTATTGGCCAGATGGGGGGGACAGATTTTAACGCATTTAGGCTATTCGGTTGTGACCAAGACAAATCCTTATGAAGCTGTAGAGCTCTTTCAGCGGGAGCCAGATGCATTTGATGTGGTGGTGACGGATCAAACCATGCCGACCATGAGCGGCGAAGACTTGGCCTGTGCCTTGTTACAGATACGGGGAGATATTCCTATTGTGCTCTGTACGGGATTTAGCCATACCATGTCGGCAGAAAAGGCTGCTCAACTGGGCCTCAAAGGATTTCTCATGAAACCGGTCAATGGTGCCGTGCTGGCCAATACTTTGCGCGACATTCTTCCTCCAGGCCAACAATCTGACGCATCAGACGCGTAATCGGTTCAACGGCAGTCTGTCGTTATTTCCTCCCTCTTTAGGTTAATCCCCTGTAAGCCTATAGGTGGTTTCGGGGCTCATCTTTTTCCATTCGTGGATGACGATAAGCCTTGATTCGACGATGGCGTCAGCCTGCGGTGCGTTCTGCTCACAAAGCTTTGTGAAAGCAGGGGGCAGATGAAAACAATGAGGACGAATCCTCAGGTTATGAGGAAAGCGAGTTGAGCGTGGAATGAGCAGGAAGATCGAATTTAATCACCCAATCGACCGCTTGGCAGAGTTCTTGGAAGTCCAAGGGTTTTTCAAAGACGCGATTGACGCCATGCTTAAAGGCGCATAAGCGTACAGTGTGAGAAAGCTCGGCCGTGATGAGAAAAATGGGAAGTGCCTCATTCGGGAAGGCTTGGTTTAACTGTTGAATGAAGGTGAGTCCATCCATTTCAGGCATATTTTGGTCAGTAATAATCATGGAAACGGCTTTTTGCCGAATCATCTCAAGCGCTTCTTTGCCCTGGCAGGCTTCCAGGCATCGATATCCTCGGAGATGGAGAAATTCTTTGAGACAGGTACGATGAAGGTGATCATCGTCTACCAGCAAAATAGGGTCTTGTGCAGAAGGTGAGGAGGGACGAATTGGTGCCGGTTTGTGAGAAAAGCCAAATGTCTTCATGAGCAATGCTTCCATCAGTACCGCTCTGGTGAAAATGGTGGCGGAGGGACCATTGGGAAGGTGGCTGATGGGGAAACTCGACTCCGGGTGCGGACGGAATCAAGCTTCCTTAGAACCAGTCCCTCCGCCGTTAAGCCAATATATTTTTTAACGGTTTTGCGTTCATGATAAGCATATTTTTGTACAAAAAATTATGGTAGTGGGAGGGAATGCAAATGGTGTTCCTAGAGAGGTGATAATAAAAATATCAAAATAAACAATGGTTTAGCGACGAATATGGACTGGAAATGAGAGCGCGAATGGAGGAGAAAGCCTTCAGCCAGAGGCCATGACCTTCAGTCACTCCATGGGTTCCCTCTCTCATTCCGAAGAAGGACGTTCGTCATCTCAGCCATATGATGATGGAATCGAAATGAAGATGGGGTACTTGCATTTAGTTCTTGTTAGGACTAAACTATCTAGTAATTATATGGAAGATATGGAGCGAGCTACCAAGGAGTGATTATGCCAATACGCGATTTCAAGGATGATCCGTATTTAAGTCTGTTGCGGCCTTTGGTCGAGGCCTACCTGGCTTTTTATCGGGTAGGGAATCGGCATATTCAATCGTTGGGCTTAACCCCTGGGCAGTTTGATGTGATTGCGGAGTTGGCAGGAACGGGTGGTCTCACCTGTGCTGAATTATCGGAAAGGACGTTGACGACAAAGGGAACGCTGACAGGAGTCTTAGATCGATTAGAGCATCGAGGATTGATTCACCGTGGGGAGGTTCCAGGGGATCGTCGAGCCACCCATGTGGAGCTGACTCTAGCAGGGGTTGATCTGTTCCAGCAGGTCTTCCCTGTCCATGGGGAGTTCTTGCGTCCATTTTTTGCGCAAGCCTTGAATGCGTCAGAGGTGGAGGTCGCCAAGCGGTTGCTTCGCCGGCTGCGAGATAGTTTTGAAGGATCGCTGAAATTGCCAATGGCGGCGTTGCCTCTAACAGAACAGAAATCGAAGAACGTGCGTTCCTCAGCTAGACAGATGAGGACGAAGCGCAAACCTCAATCCTAGAAAAATGGAAGCAAAAAATGAGGAGGTCTCATTTAACCTAGAAACGGCAATTGGGCCCGAAAAATCTGGGCAAACTATTGATGTGCAGAAGAAATTTTTACAACTT
>QJYE01000374.1 GCA_003235785.1 Nitrospirota bacterium | reverse complement strand
AATGCCATCGTCCGTTGAATAATCATCTCTAAATCTGGCAATTTCTTTTTGGCAAGCTTTTGCCATCGCTTCGAGGGGGGATCGCCTATTGGAAAACCGTTTAACAAAGTTCGGATCTCCCTGATGGAAAACCCAACTTCCCGGGCGGCATGAATTACCTGTAATCGATCTACAACGGAAGGATCGTAACGCCTCCATCCGCTTTGTCGCGGCGGCTTTGGAAGGAGCCCCTCGCTTTCATAGAACCTGATCGCGGAAGTCCGTATGCCCACCCTGGCTGCCAGTTCGCCGATATTCATTTCGTCCATATCAGCCTCCAAATTACCCTTGACTTAAAGTGCACTTGAAATTTTACACTCTGACCATAAATCAGACAACAGGTGTCTGAAAATTCAAAAGGAGAAATATCATGATTGACTATAAAAGTGATCTGACCATCAGAAAGCCCGTCGAAAAGGTGTTTTCCTTCATACAGGAAGTGTCCCGTTATGATGAATGGACGGACATGACCGGGACCCGCCTGCTTTCAGGTGAAGGTTTAAGACTGGGCTCACAGATCGAAACCACCATGAAGATCGGCCCTTCGAAGCGCACCATGGTGTTCGAAGTGGTGGCCTTTGAGCCAAATCGGAGGATCGGATGGAAAACTGTAACCAAGGGCCCTCTCCATTGGGATGCAGAGTTCCTCTTTGAACCGGTGGATGAGAGTTCCGCGCACGTTACCAGTTCCGGCGTTATTCAGTTGAACGGGGCATTGAAACTTATGGAAGGCATAATGGCTGGCGAAGTCAGAACCGGAGAGGCGAAGGAATTGGAGAGGTTCAAGAGTCTTGTTGAAGCCGTTTGATGGTAGAACAAAATACATGATTGTTTTGACGATTAAAGAAGGATCCAATATGAA
Organism: Nitrospirota bacterium; assembly: GCA_003235785.1. GTDB lineage: Bacteria > Nitrospirota > Nitrospiria > Nitrospirales > UBA8639 > Nitrospira_E. The sequence continues at coordinate 708 of QJYE01000374.1, read as the reverse complement.
TACCGAAAACAAGCTTAGATTAGATGGCATCGACATTTTTGTGATCTCACAAGGAACAGGCCATCCCATTTTCATCCTGGGTGGACCTTGGTTTGGTCATTCCTATCTCAATCAACTACAAAGCGAACTTGCTAAACACTTCCGCGTCATCGCCTATGATCCAAGAGGCTCAGGACGGTCAAGCCCGCTCAGTGAGGACCAAATCACTCTGGCGGGACACATTCACGATCTTGAAAATCTGCGTCAGGAACTGAAGGTTGACAAGATGAATCTCGTGGGTCACTCCATGGGAGCCCTCGCAGCACTTCTCTATGCATCCGAACACTCTGCCGTAATGGAATCGCTTGTACTGCTCCATCCCGGCCCTCCTTTTGACCGTAATTTGCAGAAGACTTTGCACCATGCTTTCTCGTCAGGTCACTCGCCGGAAGATAAGGCTGCGCTTATGAAGCTAGAGTCAACCCCCGGTTTCGCTGCTCATGACGCAAAGACCCACGAAGAGTATTTCAAGATCCTCTATTCCCCATTCTTCCTGGATCGAACAAATATTTCCCGTCTGGACTTCGCCTTCACAGAGACGACGGCACGTTACGCCATTAAGGCCGAGGAGAGCCTTCTTAAAGATATCTTACTGCAGAATCCGATGGACAAAGCGAACCGTGTCCAATGTCCCACCGCGGTGATCCACGCCGAACATGATCTGATCCC
>QJYE01000394.1 GCA_003235785.1 Nitrospirota bacterium | reverse complement strand
AGCCACTATGGGGAACACATATTAGGCCATCCTATTCAACAGTGGTATGACGACCCTCTTTTTGTCATTAACATAATTCATCCGGATGACCGACAACGAATCTCAGCCCTCTGCCATGAAGCCACCCTGAGAAAAGACAATCATGTGATGGAATACCGTGTGCTCCATGCAAATGGCGATGTTCTTTGGGTCCGAGCCCAGGTGACCGTCGTCGTCAAAAATGATCAACCGATCAAACTCCGAGGCGTCATGCTGGATATTACGGATCTTAAACAGGCGGAGCAATCTCTCAGCGATTCACAAAAACTAGCGCTAGGTACAATGAACGCGATAGGAGCACAAATTTGCGTGCTCAATGAAACCGGGACGATTCTCCTCGTCAATGATCGATGGAAAAATTTTGCCTTGAGCAATGGAGGAAGCCTTGATCATGTAGGCATTGGGAAAAATTACTTTTCTTCCTGCAAAGATGTTGAAGATATTGAGAAAGGCATTCGCGAAGTCCTCAAGGGAGACAAGAAAGAATTCTCCTTCGAATACCCCTGTCACTCACCCACAACAAATCGATGGTTTATTTGCCGTGTGAATAGGTTTTCTGAGCAAGAACCTGCCCGTGCCGTTGTGGCTCACCTGGACATTACTGACCAAAAACAAGCCGAACAGCGGTTGCGCGAAAACGAAGTATTCACGAATTCTATTCTTGAGAATCTGCCCAATATGGTATTTGTCAAAAATGCGGAGAATTTACAATTTGTGCGTATCAATAAGGCTGGAGAATCCCTCCTTGGCTATGAACGACAAGACCTTTTTGGCAAAAACGATTTTGATTTTTTTCCGAAAGATGAAGCAGATTTTTTTTACAAGAATGACCAAATGGTGTTGAGCAACGGCAAACTCTTAGATATCCCTGAAGAATTCATTCATACGAAAGACAGGGGAGTACGAACCCTGCATACCAAGAAAATCCCTATTTGCGACATGGATGGAACTCCCATCTATCTTTTGGGCATATCTGAAGATATTACAGAACATAAACGCGTCGAAGAAGAACTACGCAAGACTGAGTCGACACTCAAAAGCTTTTTTGACAGCGCACCCATGATGATGGGTGTCGTGGAAGTCACACTTGATGATGTTCGCCACCTCTCGGACAATCGAGCCACCGCCAATTTTTTTGGGCAACCAGAAGGTGGAACGACCGGAAAATGGTGCAGCCAATTAGGAATGCCTCAAAATGTCCGGCAAATCTGGATCAACCACTACCAGTTAAGTCTCACGAATCATCAACCAATTTCGTTTGAGTATGCACACCCCTTTTCCCAAGAAACCAGATGGGTAGCCGCTACGGTTGCTCCCGTATTTTTCAAGAACTCCTCCCTTCCACGATGCGCCTATATCGCGCAAGATATTACCGAACGTAAGACCATGGAAAATCATGCCCGAAGCCATGCCGAGGAATTAGAAAAAGAAGTTGAACGACGAACAACCCGGATTCAAGAGCTCGAACAGCGACGCATGCAGGTTGAGAAATTGGCGGCTCTCGCCCAAATCGCGGCAGGAGTGGCCCATGAGATTAATAATCCCCTCGCCAGCATCTCTCAATCATTGGTGTTGCTCAAGCGAGCGATTCCAAAGGAACATCCACACTTTCACTATATGGCAAAAACGGAAGACTGTATTGAACGGATTGCGCAGATTACCAAACACCTCTACCAACTGTACCGTCCCAATAGTCCCACACCGCTACCGATCGACCTGAGAATATGCATCCAGACCGCGAAAGAGATCATGAGAAAACGCACGATAAAACAGGAGATAGAGATTGAAGTGCCCGCTCTTCCCGAACCGATCATCACTCACCTCTCGCAAGGGGAACTCATTCAAGTCCTCTGCAATTTGATTCACAATGCTATGGACGCTTCTCCTTCAGGCAGTTCGATTGAGGTCAGCCTAACAACCGAACCGGGGACCGTTTCCATTTTCGTAGCGGACCAAGGCACGGGCATTTCCCCAAAAGACGCTCCGCATATTTTCGAACCGTTTTTTACGACCAAGCAGAACCAAGAGGATGGTGGCATGGGCCTGGGCTTAGCGATTAGCCATAGCCTGGTAGAATCGATGGGAGGAATTCTTGACTTTACGACAAAAATCGGGCATGGAACTACCTTTAGAATTTCCTTACCGTTAACCACAACGTAAGAGGAGAACGACATGAGCACACCGGGAACAGTTTTACTCGCCGATGATGAGGCCACGTTCTTAGAGGCGACCAAGGATTTGTTAGAAGAAGAAGGGTATGTGTGTCAGGGCGTGCGCGATGCCTCAGAACTTTCAGCCGCCTTGGCGGCTTCGGAGTTTGATCTGCTTATCACCGACCTCAACATGCCAGGCAATCGCATTATGGAAAAAGTCAGTGAATTACGCGAACAGGCGAAAACCATGCCTGTTATCGTGGTGACAGGCTATCCCTCTGTGCCCACCGCGATTGAATCGGTGCGTCTCCATGTTCTGGAATATATAGTCAAGCCGGTGAATTTCCCGACATTATTGGATGCCGTTAAACGTGGTATTCAACATAAACGTGCGCTAAACACCTTATCCCAGGCCCGCCGGGATGCCGAAATGCACATGCACAGTCTGTCGAATTTGGAAGAAACTCTCAGCGCCTTTCCACTTTCCATGGATGAAGAAACGAGTCAGGCCATACTGGAAGAATTAATCTATACTCCACACCCCTCCAAACGCGGACAACCCGCTTCAGACATGACGGCCACTCCATCCATGACCGACTATTTTCGTTTGCGTGAGTCCGTCTTTCATACTATTCAAGTCCTTCAGAAAACCAAAAGTGCCTTTCGATCCAAAGACTTAGCCGGTCTGCGCAAGTATCTCGAAGAAGTGTTACAAGAAACAACCGACACACTGAAGAATCCTTGATCTTCGACCGATAACCCCCTCTAACGAATAGACGTTTCCATGCGGAGCCCCACTCTACTCTTAACCTGTTAGGACGAATTGAATCCCCAAGTAGCCCAGGTTCGTTAGAACTAGGACTGCTGGCCTTGACCCACAAGGGATTAACCTCAGCCGGGATTCGGATCGGCGTAACCAAAATCTTCAGCACATAGTCCAAAAAGTCTTCCAGCTCACCAACCTGGACAATTTCCTTTGCATCTATGATTCGGTGGCCATCGCCGCACAATCACTCAAAACAGCCGTACCATCACCACCCACCACACCCTTCTAAGTCAATTCATACCACGGGCCCTCCATAAATTGCTCTTTATTTTCTGGTGTGAGCATCCGAAAAGATTCTAACAAGAATGATCGGGAGAAACCCGATCGCTGAAAGAACGCCATTTAGTCGGAATCCCTATGCCCTTCGTACCCATAGAATCCAATGCCCTTCGCCTGGGATTATTTATTAAAATTGAAGGCTCATGGTTCAGTCACCCCTTTCCGACGAACTCTTTTAAGATTACCGACTCAAAGGACCTTGAAATTCTGAAAAGTCTCAAGAGCATCAAATTGTTCGTTGATTTTGACCGATCAGATCCCGAAGCATTCACGTTATCAGACCCGCCTGAATCTCCCTCAAAAGAACTGCCAGAACGCATCGCTGCGGAGAAATCCCTCGTCGAAATGGAAAACAACGCCTCAACTCCTCCAGAAGCTGAAGAACTGGTAACCAATCCAATGCAACGAAAAGTTGCTCAGCGGGAGGCCTTTCAAGTCTATCAATCGCACCTACAACAGGTGGAGAATCAATTCCAAGAAGTTTTGCAAGAATCGAAACAGATGTTCCAGGACGTCGTGGCTGGTCGTCCCCGTGGACTTCGCACAGCACAAAAAATTGTGGTCAATCTCCTTGATTTACTTGATGGCGCAGACAATTCCCGAGCCCTACTCAATCTGATTGGCTCCAATGAAACGAGCGAAGAATTTTTTTTCCATGCGACCAATGTCTCTTCCTTATCCATGATGGTGGGGCTGGATCTGGGGCTGAGTCGCCAAGAAAATGAAAAGATGGCTTTGGGGGCATTTTTTCATGATATCGGCGAACTGAAATACCCGGCTGAAACCCTCTTACGAAAAGGGATGATGGGGCAGGGTGAGCTGAAAACGTTTTTACGGACTCATCCTCAGTATGGTGTGGAGATGGTCGATAAAATCCCTAATTTCCCCTACGAAGCCGTTGAGGTCATTCGTCAACACCACGAACGCTTGAACGGTTCAGGTCAGCCTTCAGGGAAAAAAGACCCTCAAATAAGTACCTTCGCAAAAATTGTCATGGTCGTGGATCTGTATGATGAACTCTGTCATCATCCAGACCCCGCACGATCGCTCATTCCTTCGGAGGCACTTTCCTATTTATATGTAAAGTGTCGGCAAACGCTTTGGCATGATGCCATCGTCTCGTTGATCAAACAATTGGGCGTGTACCCTCCCGGTTCATTGGTTCACTTGAGTAACCAAAAGACTGGGATTGTGACGAGCGTCAATTTTGAAAATCGACTCCGGCCAATTATTCTGGTGTATGATGAACATTCATCCACAGAAGAGCCCATTGTATTAAACTTGGCTGAGGAAGACGATTCTTTACTAATTACAGAAACCATCCGGCCCGGTGATCTTACACCGAAAATTAGAGAATGCTTGAACCCCAGACGATTGATCAGCTACTTTCCCTCTAACACTCCCGTCGAATCGTACGTCGCATAGTAGCTGGAAGACGTGAGAAGGGAAAAACCGTGAGGAGTAAAACGATTCAAGAAAAAATACCATTGCCCCTCACCCTTCCCCGTTTTTTCCTTCTCATCCCTTACCCCTCACGCTTCACATCTTATTATTTTCCTATCCCTAAGAACTGTCGTATTCGCATCCACCACATGATGTGTGGCTGATCTGGAGGTGCGGGATCCGGATAGTCCACCCACAATTCCTGATTGCCTAAATATTGTTCACCTTGAAATATCCGTTGAGTGCGCAATTGGGTATATCCACGCACCTGTAAGGTATGAATGAGGCGTTGCAAAGCAGCATCTTCCGTTTCGACGAACTCCACCTCAATCTGCAAGGCTTCATAACGCAAGCGGGCCCGGTATGCATCGCCATCAGCGATCACCTGGGCTTGTCGATTGAAGCCCCGCTCCCGATCATCAACCCCAGAAATGTGATACACATTGGTCCTCGAAGATTGCGAAGCCATCAGGTGTCCCCGGGGTGGACAATGATTTTTGGCGTTTTCACCCTTTTATGCTTTCATTACAGGAGAGCACCTTCTTATAATACCTCTTCCTCAATGAAGCGCTTCCCATCCTATTCACAACGGTCAACCTTCGCTAGACGCATTCGACCCACATGCTCAGCGTCTCATTGGCAATAA
>QJYE01000307.1 GCA_003235785.1 Nitrospirota bacterium | reverse complement strand
ACTTGGAGTACCTTCTGGCGAAGAACCCTAATGGTATCGCGGAGCTTTGCCGCTCGTTCGAATTCCAGAGCCTTGGCTGCGGCTTTCATGTCTTTCTCCAACGTCACAATTCGCTTCTCTAAATCCCCTTCTGTGGCATAGGGTTCTTCCGTTTCCGCTGCCACCGAAAGCTCCACATAATCAGCCTCAGCTAATTGATAGTCCAAATCATGAATTCGTTTTTTAATCGTCTCAGGAGTAATCCCGTGTTCCTTGTTGTAGGCCAATTGAATGGTGCGCCGCCGGCCCGTTTCCTCGAGCGTCATCTGCATGGACTTGGTCACCGTATCGCCGTACAAAATGACCAGGCCATCGCTATGACGCGCCGCGCGCCCCGCCGTTTGCACCAACGCTCGATAGCCGCGCAAAAACCCTTCTTTATCCGCATCCAAGACAGCAACCAAGCTCACCTCTGGCAAATCCAATCCTTCGCGTAATAAATTAATCCCGACCAACACATCAAACACGCCCCGTCGCAAATCACGGATAATCTCCGCCCGCTCTAACGTTTTGATATCCGAATGCAGATATCGCACTTTCAAGCCCTGCTCATAATAATATTCCGTTAAATCTTCGGCCATGCGTTTGGTCAATGTCGTCACCAGCACCCGTTGACCGCAGGCCACCCGCTGACGAATTTCTCCCAGTAAATCCTCAACTTGCCCTTTGGCAGGCTTCACCTCCATGACCGGATCAATCAACCCCGTCGGCCGAATGATTTGTTCCACCGGGGCCGACTCAGCATGTTTCAATTCATACGGCCCGGGAGTGGCGGACACATACACGACCTGATTCATACAGGCCTCGAACTCTGGGAACTTGAGGGGTCGGTTGTCCATGGCGGAAGGCAGGCGAAACCCATAGTCTACCAGTGTCTTCTTGCGTGAATGATCCCCTTCATACATTCCACCAAACTGCGGAACGGTGGCATGCGACTCGTCCACAATGAGCAAAAAGTCTTTGGGAAAATAATCCAACAGGGTCGGCGGCGGTTCACCCGGCTGGCGGCCACTTAAATGTCGTGAATAATTTTCGATGCCGTGACAAAATCCCATCGTCCGAATCATTTCCAAATCGAACCTGGTGCGCTGTTCAATCCGCTGTGCCTCCAGCAATTGATTCGTGTTGCGAAAATAGGCGATGCGTTCGTCTAGCTCTTCTTCGATGCCAGTGATGGCTTGTTCATAGCGATCCGGCGCAATGACATAATGGCTCTTCGGGTAAATGGCAATTTTCGGAAGCTTTCGTAAGACGGTGCCTGTTAAGGGATCAATTTCATGAAGTGCTTCCACCTCGTCACCAAACAGTTCTATGCGAACCGTATTCGAATCCGACGACGCGGGAAAAATCTCAATCACGTCGCCTCGCGCCCGAAACATGCCACGCTGCAATTCCAGGTCATTGCGGGAATATTGAATATCCACCAATTTGGCTAGAATCTTCTCCCGCCGCATTTCCATGCCCGGCTCTAGATAGAGCAACATGTCATGATAGACCTCCGGCGAACCCAAGCCGTAAATACAGGACACCGACGCGACAATAATGATGTCATTCCGTTGAAGGAGCGCTGTCGTCGCTGAATGACGCATCTGGTCAATCGTGTCATTGATGGCGGAATCTTTGGCGATATACGTATCCGTCGTAGGAATGTAGGCTTCCGGCTGGTAATAATCGTAATAGCTCACAAAATATTCCACCGCGTTGTCAGGGAAAAAGGATTTGAATTCCTGATAGAGCTGCGCAGCCAAGGTCTTATTGTGGACCACAACCAAGGTTGGCCGTTGCACATTGGCAATCACATTGGCCATCGTGAAAGTCTTGCCTGATCCCGTGACGCCAAGAAGCACCTGGTGCTTCAGGCCTTTATTTAAACCGGCGGTCAGCGTCGCAATGGCCTTGCCTTGATCGCCCTTCGGTACGTAGTCAGATTGGAGAGAAAAGGTACTCATGATGGATCTTCTGGCAATGTAGCACAGGACCGACCAATGGAGCAGGAGGCCTTCCCACCCAAGCAGGCATTGCGGAAAGCCAGAAACCCTCACATGGGTTCCCATGCCGTCTTGCCAGCACTTACTTTCATGTTGAGCGCAACCAAGAATCTGTTTCCAGCCCATGCCGTCACCCCTGAGCCAGATGCTTCGCGTCCCGCTCAGCATGACAATTCGAGGACCGCCTGCGTCATCACCAAAGATCTTTTTTCGGAAATTTAAAACAGGCCGACAATCTGACCCTCATCATCCAGGCCGATTGATTCGGCGGCGGGAACGCGAGGCAGGCCCGGCATCGTCATGATGTCTCCGGTGATGGCTACGACGAATTCAGCCCCCATGGCTAGCCGTACCTCTCTAACCGGTACGATAAAACCGGTAGGGGCACCTTTGAGGGTCGGATCAGTCGAAAAACTGTACTGCGTTTTGGCCATACAGACGGGGAAATGGCCGTAGCCATGCTTTTCCAATTCGGTGAGTCGGACTTGAACAGCATGAGGAATCTCCACATCATCGGCCCCATAAATTTCCCGGGCCACAATCCGCATTTTCTCTGCAAGGGGAAGATCGTCAGCATACAAGGGTGAAAACTTTGAGGCATTGGCATCCGCCATCTGTTTGACCGTTTCGGCCAACTTCTTCGCACCTTTCCCACCGTAGGCCCAATGGTTCGAGAGCACCATCGGCACTCCCAGCTCCCGGCATGATCGTTCCACTAAATCCAATTCGGCCTGGGTATCGCTCGTAAATTGATTGATGGCCACGATGGCCGGCACACCAAATTTTTTAATGTTTTGCAAATGGCGCAATAAATTTGGTAATCCCTGTTTGAGCGCCGCCAAATCTTCTTGCCCTAAAGTAGATTCCTGTGCACCACCATGTAGCTTTAGCGCTTTGATCGTGGCCACCACGACCGCACAGGCTGGCGCCAATCCCGCCTTTCGGCATTTGATGTTGAAAAATTTTTCGGCACCAAGATCCGCTCCAAACCCGGCTTCCGTTACGACATAGTCAGCCAACTTCAAGGCCAACTTCGTCGCCACGATAGAATTACAGCCATGTGCGATATTCCCAAACGGCCCGCCATGCACCAATGCAGGATTATGCTCCAACGTCTGTACAAGGTTGGGATTGAACGCATCCTTGAGTAAGACCGTCATGGCCCCTGCTGCCTTGATATCCCAGGCAAAGACCATTTCCTTGTTGGCGGTCCTGCCTACTTTGATATTTCCCAATCGACGTTCCAAATCTTTTAGATCAGACGATAAACACAGAATGGCCATGACTTCCGATGCGGCCGTAATATCGAAACGGCCTTCACGCGCGTAGCCGTTGGCTTTTCCACCTAACCCCGTCACGATGGCACGCAGTGATCGATCATTGACATCCAGCACCCGCCCCCACGTCACTCGTCGCGGATCAATCTGTGGCATGTGTCCCCAATGGATATGATTGGCCACCATGGCTGCGAGCAGATTATGTGCCGCCGTAATCGCGTGAAAATCTCCAGTGAAGTGCAAGTTGATGTCCGTCATGGGTGCCACTTGGGCATAGCCTCCACCACAGGCCCCGCCCTTCATCCCGAAACACGGGCCGAGGCTTGGTTCACGAATCGCCACGATGGCTTTGGCCCCAATGTGATTCAGCCCGTCAGCCAACCCAATTGAAGTGGTCGTCTTGCCTTCCCCGGCTTTCGTGGGTGAAATGGCCGTCACCAAAATCAATTTACCGTCCGGCTTATCACAAAAGGCGTCCATCCTGGAGAGAGGAATTTTGGCTTTGTGTTTGCCATACAATTCGAGAGTGTCGGGATCCAATCCCAATTTGTCCCGAACGATTTCTGCGATAGGATACAGCGGTGTGCGGCTGGCGATTTCTAGATTTATTGAAGAACTCATCGTTGGCCTTTCAAAGAAGACAGATCATAACAGGATATTTCTCCCTTCTTCATCAACATTTTTCTCCTGAAACGATATCCACTTGGTATTACCTCTCCAGTTTTGTTAAGAAGAGGTCATGCGAAATATTCTGACTCCAATTTATCTGCTTGTTTTTGTGCTGATTGGTACTCTCACCGTTGCCTGGGCTCAGGATTTTCAGGTCGGGCAATCGGTCATCCTTGAGGCCAAAAAACCCAAAGGTGTGCCGCTGCATCGCGAACCTTCCCCGAGTTATCTGAAGCATGTTCCCCATGGCACCACTGCGACCATCAACCGCATCACCCAAGATGGGCATTGGCTGTTAATTCAATTGCCGTCCGGGGAAGTCCATTGGGTTCACAAAAAATACGTTCAAGGCACGACTGCCGCACCAACGCCCATCATTTCTCCTACACCTCCCGCGCCGGAGACGCCCCCTGTCTCTACGACACGCGGGGGCGGAGAACAGGCAGTTTGGACCAGTAAAGAGGAATGCCAGGCGGCTATCAAAGAAGGGCTTCGCATGATCGAGGCCTCCGCTGCCACATTGCGCGTCGCGACATGGAATCTGCGATGGTTTCCAGTGGGATCAGCACCAGATCAGACTGAGGGCTCAGCCGAACCAACTGATATCGATTGGTTAATCTGCACCCTTCGATGGATGCAGGTGGATATTCTGGCTATCCAGGAAAGCCTGGCCACCCCGAACGCCACGCAAGCCTGGGAGACCATCACGCAACTGTTATCCAATCAGACCGGCGAGACATGGCGATGGCACCGGCAACCCTGCGGGCGGCCAGACGATCACCATATCGGTTTTCTGTGGAACGACTCACGGGTATCTCTCAGCCACTTTGACAGTCTCTGGCAATTCAACGCCAAGGCGGAAAACGAATCCACCCCCTGCACCTACGGCTTACGCCCAGGCCAATATGCCCGAGTGCAATCCCGTACGACCAATGGCGTGGACTTTCATTTGATTGCCGTTCACTTAAAATCCGGCCCTACGGTGTTTGCCCTGGAAGAACGGCAAAAAGCCTTCAACCGCATTGATAAAGCCGTGGCACCCTTATTGGAAGAGGATCGCGATGTAGTGATTCTTGGAGATTTCAACACCATGGGCGCGGGAGATCGACAATCGCAGCTCTCGGAATTGAAATACCTTCGCCGGTTTGTCGCCAAAGAACAGCCTGGCTTTACCGACCTCCCCGCTCAACCGCAATGTTCCCATTATTTTCGGGGGTACGGAGGGCAGTTGGATCATGTTTTAGTTGCCCAGGACATGAAAGAAGTGACGGCGACATCCGTTCAGGTCACGGGGTATTGTGCCCTAGCCGGCTGCCAACGCATTCGGGGAGATTACCCACCGGCCTATCGCCGCCTCTCAGACCATTGCCCGGTGGTTTTAGAAATCGCCAATCGCAATGATGATTAGATGACCGCCC
>QJYE01000207.1 GCA_003235785.1 Nitrospirota bacterium | reverse complement strand
TTGGCACAGGAAATTGGCCAGCGTCTGGAAGCTGCCCTCGGCATGAATTTTATGGCCCGGGATTGGATGCAACTCAATCGCAATTTATTTTCCGCCTTGAAACTCGAAAAAACGATGATGTTCCTGCTCCTGGTGCTCATCACGCTCGTGGCATCCTTCAATATCGTCGGGACCCTGACGATGATCGTGAATGAAAAACAACGGGAAATCGCCATTCTCAAAGCCATGGGAGCCACTCCAACATCGATCATGCAAATTTTCATGCTTAACGGATTGGTCATTGGATTGGTGGGAACCGGCATCGGTGTCCCCTTAGGGTATTCGTTTTTATGGCTCATCGAGAACTATTGGTCGCTGGATGCGTCCGTCTACTTCATTTCCCGCATTCCGGTCCACATCCTCTCGTCAGATGTCTTGCTGGTAGCCACTTCAGCAATTCTCATTAGCTTCGCCGCCACCTTTTACCCCTCATGGCAAGCCGCCAAGTTAGACCCTGTCAGCGCCCTTCGCTATGAATAACGCCCAAGCACCTTCAACAGAGCCAACGCCGCTGGTTCAAGTCGACAACCTTCAACGATCATTCAAGATGGGGAACCAGACGGTACATGTCCTCAATGGCATCACCATGACCATCCAACGTAGGGAAATCGTTGCCATCATCGGCGCGTCAGGTGCTGGGAAAAGTACCTTACTCCATATCCTAGGCACCCTGGACCGCCCCACCAAAGGACAGGTGTTGTTCGAAGGACACAATATGTTCAAAGCTAGTGAAACCGCCCTGGCCAGCTTCCGGAATCGACGAATCGGATTTGTGTTCCAATTTCATCATCTTCTTCCAGAATTCACGGCCCTGGAAAACGCCTATCTTCCTGCGCTCATCCAACGCATTCCCGAACAGACTGCCATCAAGACTGCCACGGCACTCTTATCCGAGGTGGGCTTAGCCCACCGATTACATCACAAACCCGGGGAATTATCAGGAGGGGAACAACAGCGTGTAGCCGTCGCTCGGGCGCTCATCCGTCAGCCAGACTTGGTGTTAGCAGACGAACCAACCGGCAATTTAGATACACAGACAGGCGACGAATTATTCGGGTTGCTGCGAAAATTAAATGAGACCTATGGGACGGCATTTATCATCGTCACCCATAATGAAAAGCTGGCCTATCAGACTGATCGTTTAATCCACATGCAGGATGGTCAAATCCTCGAAGACCGCTGCTTAAAAGAACCTTCCCCTTCTTCAGCCATCGAGTAAACTCACGACAAAAATAAAGGGGACGTTCCTGAAAGATGAACGTCCCCTTCCTTACAATACTACGCTTCCCGGTCAGTAAACAGGCAACTATCGCAGGCAAATGGCCAATTCTCTAGGGCGAGGCGGTAATGCGGTCTTTGATCTCATCAAATGTGGCCTTGGGAACCACATTTTTGGCCACTAATTCCCCACGCAAGCGGTACGGGCGATTGGACACCACCTCTTCCGCCACATCCCGACTCAATCCAAGCGTTAACACGAGATCACTGACTGAAGCCTGATTAATATTCACGAGACCCGTGGCAATTTTTGGAACCGTGGGTGAAGGGGCTATTGTCGGAGCCTGTGGCTTGGAGG
>QJYE01000260.1 GCA_003235785.1 Nitrospirota bacterium | reverse complement strand
TGTTGAGGTGTCTTCCCCCTGGTTCACGTAATCGTCCGCGTACATCGGGGAAAACACAGATAGCATATGGGCCCCGGGAACTAATTGATTAGTATTAATGGCTTCACAGACCGGGGGGATTCTGTCTCTGTTCAGACAATCGACTCCGTCCTCTCCGCAGACTTCAATCGTGTCTTGATAGATGTCCAGGTTAGAAATGGCGTGAATATCGACGAGGTAGGGCATCTTCGGAGAGACCAGTTCGGTGGATATTTCGTAACAGGTACAATTGGCCAACGTGCCATCGGGGGAAAGTGTACAGGGTAACGATGGATTATTCGCGTCTGGATTCCCAGTCGGCGCATCGGGTCCAGAGTAATAGCACAGGGCATACGAAAACTTTTTACCGGACGGCGGAAGGCATTGCAGGAAATTCGACGCGCTTGTCCAGACATTCGCATACGCAGGCTTATTCAGAGCAGTAATGTTGTCATTAAATGTGAACACGTCATTGAGTTTGACGCCCTGCAGGATTTTATTGCTATAGCGCTTTCCATAGTTATTAGTCGGGTTCCCAGAAGAAACTTTCTTGCCCACATTGGCAGCCTTCGCGTAGTCGGAATGACCACTGGTCAAGAGGAAAACCAGTGGAAGACCCAACCAGAGAATCAGATGACCTGAAAACCGTACCCGCAAATGCGAAAAGACAAGATGATTCATAAATAAATCTCCAATCAAGAAATGAAAGGCCTAGGGATGCCAGAGAACGGTTCCTGATCCCTTTAGGCGTATGCCCCTATAAAATCTATACAAATTCTTTGCTGCTCCGCATTCAGACTCAAATAGCCCAAGTAATCGTTGTACGAGTTGGTATAGAAAGTCAATGGTGGGTTGTTGAAAAATCTAGAGGGTCCCAATAAATTAAGGAATCTGGATCGGTTCTCGACCTCACCCGAGTATCTTCCCCCGAATACAAGTTGAAATTTTTTATCTCTGACGATTCCCGGATCCACACCTGGCCTTGTTAATGCTTAACGATCACATACACAAATTCCCAATTTTCTTCTCCAACTTTCATTTGCCTGCCATGGAAAGAAAAAATGTTGTTAACCAGCGCTAAAAAAAGGAGATATACATTTCTGAGTCCATTATTCGTACCTGCCTTTACCTGATTTGTCATGAATCAAAATAACGGCAAGAGAGCGTGGGTGCATTAAAGAGACGGAAGGCCTTGGTTCTCAATGGACGAGAGAGCCGTTTGAGTGCTGAGACGACAGCCGAGGAGGTATTCCTTGATTTCGATTGGCTTATGGCACCGTAAGTGTCCTACAGTGGGGTAGCCAACTTACATCAATCATCGAAGAGGAGAATTAGCTATGTCAGGATTTCGTACCCTCACCCTCATGTTAGGGGCAGTTCTCCTTGTTACCTTTGGACTGACACCGCCGACGTCGGTGCTCGCCAAGAAACCAACGTCGCTGCCGCCCTCGGGGTTTGAGAACAAACCCGGCAAAGAGAAAAAAGAAAAGACCACCATTTTGGGTCTGGCCACGTTGCACGGTTCGGTGTATGGCGGGACGATCGAAATCTATAACACCAACGGGAAGCGGGTTTCCCGCTTCAACCCTCAGGTGCA
>QJYE01000003.1 GCA_003235785.1 Nitrospirota bacterium | reverse complement strand
TGAATCACATAACAGCAGGCTATCTTTCACGTATGTTCGGTCGATGATATTAGTTGCCGCCATGGCCTTTCCTTCATGGGTATTCAGATCCCACGCTTTATCACTTCCCCAGAATTTGGTGGCCGCGGCCCGAAAAACCTCGGATGTCACCGGGGAAGATTTGGGATCGTCTTGATTCATGACCCATAAACCGATTAACCAACTTATTTCATGAAGCATAGCAATTGGCTGTCTGGGTTCCAAAGCGTACAACAAACCATTCGTAAGATATTCGCGCGCAGAATAACTGGCACCAGCTCCGACGCCGGATACCTCGTTTGAAAATTGGGCTTTGGCTTCTTCACCGAGCTTCTCGCCGGCTCGAAGGAGGCCTTCGGCCAAAATATCGCCAAATCCTTCTCGTCGAGCAATCATATTGGCGAGATTCTCAAAAAACTCACGGGTGCCCAGCTTTGAAATATCAAGACCGGTCTGCTTATCGGTAAGGTAGCCGGACCTGTAGCAAGTGTCCAACCATTGAACCACATTGTACATTTCCATTGTGCAGATCGACAAATCATTACAGATCCCTGTGGCATCAACAGCGGTCTCCATGGACTCTCCGGGTCTTCCCAAAACCCATGGAAAATAGACGAACATGGATTGACATTTTCTCACAACGTTCTTCCCGGACGCCGTACGAAAAGAGTTTCTATACTTACAGTCAAGACCGCATTGGAAACAAGACGACTGTCCGGTTCGACGAACCTGTTCCTCAGGAAAAGGGGCTAGAAGTGGGTCACGCTTATTTAAATGGATTGTCAATTTATTGAGTTCTTTTAATTCCTCCGCTTTTGCTACCAATGGACTTTCCGTTCCCAGTACCGCTACGGCCTTGAGGTTTTTAGATCCCAGCACCGCACCGAACCCACCAGTGGCGCTCCCTTCATTGTCTGTCATCAGATTGGCACTCCGGCACATGTTTTCACCGGCCACACCGGTCGTTACGAATCGCACATTTTTTCCATGCCACTTTTTTAAGATGCCCCGAACCTCATAAACACCCTTTCCCCAAAGCGAAGAACCATCTAAAATTTGGGCTTCCCCGTCGTGGATCCAGAGATAGACCGGCTTTGCCGATCGTCCTGAGATGACAACCCCGTCGTAGCCCGCTCTTTTTAAGTAGGGGCCAAAAAATCCGCCAAGGTTCCCGTAACAGAACCCTTCCGGCATCAACATGGGCGACTTGCCAACGACTTCAAAGCGGGAGGCACCCTGGGCACCGGTTGCCCCCAGAGGACCGGTCATGAAAATCAGGTGATTCTCAGGATCGAAGGCCTTCACATCAGGTCCGACCTCCTCCCAGTAAATCCGAGTGGCAATCCCTCGCCCGCCCAGGAAACGGTCTGCATAGTCCATGGTCTTCAATTCGCTGACTCGTAATTCAGAGAGATCGACCTTTAGTATCTTGCCACACCACCCGTATATGCCCGCTGTCATTCATTCCTCCTCTGAGGCTCGGTTACTAGGTATTGCAATAAGAACAATTAAGACTTCATGCACCGGCCATTCGAGTCAAAGATCATACATGTGTAGAGTTAGTCTAATGGGCTGAAAGGGAAGTTTCAACATTGGTCTCATGC